>DASWEH010000457.1:0-7595 GCA_036394895.1 Anaerolineales bacterium | reverse complement strand
CGTGAAGAGTATTTGGGGTTCCTCCGTCATCAGGGCGTGCTTCACAGGGATGGTTTTCATCGACACAAGGATGGTCATGTTTTTTCGATCGAAGTCTCTAGCGCCCTCATTAGCTTTGCAGGACGTGAACTGGTATTGGGCATTGATCGTGATATCACGGAACGCAAACAAACCGAGTTGGCGCTTCAACAAGCCAAAGACGCTGCTGAGGAATCTCGACGTGTGGCAGAAGCCGCTAACCGGGCGAAGAGCGAGTTTCTCTCGCGCATGAGCCATGAACTGCGGACTCCTATGAATGCAATTTTGGGGTTTGCACAGCTTCTGGAGATGAGTCAAAAAGATCCACTTACCTCCTCGCAAAAAGAGCGTGTAAAGCAAATCGTGAAAGGTGGTCAGCACCTGCTTGATTTGATCAATGAAATCCTGGATATTTCGCGCATCGAAGCGAACCGTTTGCAAATCTCTCCTGAGCCTGTTTCCATTCGAGAAAGCATTGTGGAAGTACTCGATCTCAGTGTGCCTCTGGCAGTCAAACGTCATATTCAGATTGTCACCAGGCTGGGCGGGATGGATGCAAATCCCTTTGTGCTGGCAGATCGTCAACGCTTAAAGCAGGTGTTGTTGAACCTCCTCAGCAATGCAGTCAAATACAATTACGATGGCGGCTCCGTAATCATCATGTCCCAGCAAACACTGGCAAACAAATGGCGAATTTCGGTCACAGACAGTGGTCCGGGCATTTCTCAGGAAAACCTGGCACGCTTGTTTATCCCGTTTGAACGCCTCAATGCTAATCAGACGAATGTGGAAGGCACAGGTTTAGGCCTAGTTCTCGCGAAACGCCTGGTTGAATTGATGAACGGACAAATGGGAGTGGATAGTATCTCGGGAAAAGGTAGCACATTCTGGGTCGAATTGCCGTCAACAGAAAGCCCAGTGGAACGCCTAGAACGCATGGGTGGTACCGGAGGATTGCCAGTGATGTCTACTCGTGCTCGCAAAGTCCTGTATGTAGAAGATAATGTCGCCAACTTTGAGCTGATTCAGCAGGTGTTGGCAGATTACAGCCAGATTAAACTCTTATGGGCAACAGATGCCAAGAGCGGTCTTGAAACTGCACGTGAGCGTCAACCCAACCTGGTTTTGCTCGATCTGCATTTGGGAGGCACAGACGGAGCGGAAGTTTTACGGCAATTGAAGCAGGATAAAAAGACGTCAGAGATTCCAGTGGTTGTGGTCAGTGCTGATGCAACTTCCGGTCAGGTCGAACGATTGACCGCTCTGGGCGCACAGGCCTACCTTACCAAGCCACTCAATGTAAAACATTTTGTTCGCCTCATTGAAGGGTTATTAGGCGAGAAGGTGATGTAGTTATGCAAGATAACCTACTCACTACGGCCCGGATTCTGATCATAGATGACCAACCCTCCAATGTGATGCTGCTCGAAGGCATTTTGCAGGAGGAAGATTTTAGTTCCTATCACAGCGTTACCGATTCCCGCGACGCGTTGCCAGCGTTCATCGAGTATTTGCCAGATTTGATTTTGCTCGATCTGCAAATGCCGTACATGGATGGCTTCGAAGTGATGAAACAACTGCGGGCGTGTATTGCCCCAGGTGATTTCCTTCCCATTTTGGTATTGACAGCCGATATCACGCCCGATGCCAAACGCCGCGCCCTCACCGAAGGCGCGCTGGATTTCTTGACCAAGCCTTTTGATGCAACGGAAGTCCTCCTTCGCATCAAAAACCTGCTACAAACTCGCTCACTTCATCTTCAGCTTCAGGGTCAGAATGAATTGCTGGATCAGAAAGTACGCCTGCGCACAGCAGAGTTGGAGGCAACACAGGTCGAAATTCTCGAGCGGCTGGCGCTGGCAGCAGAGTATCGCGACGACGATACTGGCGAACATACCAAGCGGGTAGGAAAGACCGCTGCTCAAATTGCAGAAGCTCTAGATTGGTCAGCCGGGGATGTGGAGTTGATCCGCCGCGCTGCACCGTTACACGATGTAGGCAAGATTGCCATTCCTGATTCAATCCTGCTCAAGCCGGGCAAGTTAACCCCGGAGGAATTCGAGCTGATGAAGACGCATACCAGTTTGGGCGCCCAGATGCTCTCAGGAGGAGAGTTCCCGTTATTGCAGTTGGCGGAGCAGATCGCGCTGACCCACCATGAGCGCTGGGATGGGACCGGCCATCTCGGGCTGCGCGAAGATGCCATTCCGCTGGCTGGGCGAATCGTGGCTGTCGCGGATGTGTTCGATGCGCTGATCTCAGAACGCCCCTACAAGCAAGCCTGGCCGCTAAACGAGTCACTCGAAGAGATCAAACGCCAAAGTGGACGACAGTTTGATCCGCGCGTGGTAGAGGCGTTCTTGAAAGTTGTTTGTCAGTAATGATATTCTTATGTCGTTGCAAAGAACCGCTGGTCGAGTAAGCCGAGCGCTCTCCGAGGCTGTATCGAGACCAAAGCGACGACACTTGCACCCGCAAAGATGGGACCAAGGTCAAGGGCACTTTGTTAACAAGCCTCAATAAAGGTGAATAGCAGGATGCGCAGCGTACGGGGCTGATGTTATCAAGTAATCGCCGCCGGGGATGGCGGCGTGAGCTCTATCCAGAGTCTATTCTCCAGAGGGCAGTTTGTCGACCCAATCCTTCCCAAGCCGTATTTCGATGTCCACCGTTTCAGCGGCATCAGGTCTGATGAGGATCTGAGCGCTGTTAGTAATCCCAAAAGTATCGAGCAGGAACTTTAACGTATAAAGTTTGGGGGAATAGAGAACGATCGTCGTCCGGCTGGCTGCCTTCGTTTTTCCGATCTCCGTTACCCGCACCCCTTGCCGCAACAAATAGCTCTGAGTCTGCGTGGAGAGTTGATCTGTCGATGTTCCATTCAGCACACGGACGCGAGCCTCGTCCGCCTGCATCAGGGTGAGTGGGTCGTCTTGCGCCATCGGGCTGATGGGTCCGTTTGAGGTAAAGACTTCATCGCGTAGGACGCGGATCTTATCGGGAAGCGGCTTCATGATGCTGGCATTCTTTCCGCCCAGGATGACGTTATCGAACGCCAGCATACTGTCATCGATGACCGCATTTTTGATATTTTCTTTTGAAATATCCTTAGCCAGCACTGCCAATTTCATGGCATCCTGCAACGACAGGTTAGTATGGATGCCTTCCGAAAAGATGTTGTACAGTTGGGGTGCCTGTGCCAGCAGGGTAGGAAAATTCTCGGGGCTTAACACCTTGTCACGGATCCCAAAGATCACCTTCTGTTGACGCCTGGCGCGACCGATGTCGCCGTCCTGGCAGCCTTGTTCTATGTGACGACAACGAGAGTAAGCCAGGGCTGTTCTCCCATCCAGATGACGCATCCCACAGCAGGTAATTTTGACCTTTGGAAAGTCCCTGCCATGTGCCATCGGATCCAGCACAATCGTTTCCTCGTTATAGACATCCACGCCGCCCAGCAAATTGATGATGTCCACGAAGGTATCGAAATCCACCTGTACATAGTAATCAATCGGCACGCCGATAAAGTGGGAAATGGTCTTCATCGTCAGCGCCGGACCGCCCCCTGGAAGTTTGGAGCCTCTGCCGAGAGTCCAGGCAGTGTTGATCCGACTGAAGCCAAAGCCGGGGATATTCACCCACATATCGCGCGGAATGGAAAGCATGCCTGCCGTTTTCGTGGCTGGATCCACGGTCAATAAGATCAACGTATCCGTGCAAAAGGGGCAATCTCCCTTGATAGGATCGCCGCCACGGAGTCCAACAAACAGGATATTGATGCGGCTGCCGCCATCCCAGGTCGGGTACTGGATATCCTGCGATGCAAAGAACTCAGGCGTTGAGCTTGGCTCCGGTGTAATTTGTCGATTGGCGATGACCGATGTTTCAAGCGGCTTCACTGCTTCGCCCGCGCAACGGGCAGGAGGCATCCCTGGCAAGGCTGTGAGTCGCCAACAAGTCGTAAGGTTACGGACAACACTGAAGAGACCCACCGCGCTAACCAGAGCAAGGATCCAAAAAAGGATTTGTCTCACCGGGAAACGTTGAAAGCTTATTTTCGGCATCTGATCCTATAAAAAGCTAGGTTTTTATTCCTTGTTACTTCCGCTTAACATATACCATACTCGATCTGAACGCTGCGCGTGTGCGGACCCTCTAGTGGTTATTAAATGTCGTTGCCAAGGCATTTGTTCCCGAAGTAATTTTTCCAAGGGAAAGGCTCGAGAGCGTTATGATATAAATGAACGTCTATGAAAAAACACTATCCTTGGCTATGGTTCGATGCGGATGGGACGCTCTTCGACTACAACCGCGCCGAAGCGGCTGCTCTCAGGAATACCTTTCAGTCCCTGACTCTGCCCTTTGAGGACTCCTATCTGGATGTCTATCGCAAGATCAACCACGGACTCTGGCAGGCGCTTGAACGGCAGGAGATCACGCAGGCCGTTCTGCGATTCCGTCGCTTTGAGCTGCTGATGGAAGCGCTGCAAATGAGCGGCTCTCCGGAACAGATGAGCTCCGCTTATGTGGAGCAATTATCCATTTGTTCAGAGTTGATGGATGGGGCATATGAAGTGTTGCAAGCTCTACAGGGAAAAAGTCAAATCGCCATCGTGACCAATGGATTGCAGACCGTTCAGCGCGGTCGCCTGGAACAATCCACGATAAAGGACTTTATTTCTGAATTGATCATTTCTGAAGAAGTGGAGGCAGCCAAGCCGCATGCCGCTTTCTTCGATGCCGCCTTCGAACGTTGTGGGCATCCCCAAAAAAGTGACGTGTTGATCATCGGCGATAGTCTCACCTCCGATATCCAGGGCGGTGTGGACTATGGCATTGATACCTGTTGGTACAACCCTGAGTGCGAAACGCAACCAGAAGGCTTAGAGATCACTTATCAGATTAGGCATTTAAGCGAATTGCCGGAGATAATCGAATAATGTCATTGCAAGGGGACTTTCGCGCTGAGCCGAACGTAGTGCAATCGAAGTGCCTGAAGCAACTCCCATCTCATATGTCGTTGCGAGCGTTCGTCCCTGGCACCGTGCGGCTTAAGCCGTACCAGGGCAGGTGTGCGAAGCAATCTCCTCTTAAGTAGGATTCCCTCATCGAGCAGACTTACTTTGCTCAATGGGAGACTGCTGCATTGGGAAGTACGCCCTCCTCGCAACGACATGTTATTCATCCACATCCTCAAAGCCGTATTCCTGGGCAAGGTCGCGCACACGGAATATCTTTCCTGTCTTCTGCAAAATGTGTGGATCCGTTGCCAGGGCAAGGACCGCTTGTCCACCATATTCCACTGAGTCTGTCTCTTTGAGCTTTTCGATGGGATCGAGACCCTGACGAAAGTTCTCCAGCACTGCTTCGGTACGCATCCAGCCCATCGCAAGTCCGATCACGGCGATAGGAAACCCACCTCGATCGTGGTTCCGGGTAGATCGGGTTGTGTCAGGTTCCCACGTACACTGCGGCCCGTGACATAGACGGTGGCGCCCGCCTCACCCAGAACACTCGCACTCCCGCGCCCGGCACCCCGGCTTGCCCCTGTGACAACGACTACCTTTCCAGCCAGTGATTGCATGCATCACCTCCATAAGGAAGAACATCGCGTATGAGTATTACGATTAAAGATATTTCCTTTAAACTCTTTCATTCCCAGCTTTTATCGCTGTACCCCACCAAGAGTATGTGGACGACTTCGGAAATTGTGCTAGATATCCCATCTCCATCTGCTTGATCTGAAATCCACCCTGCCTGATCAGAGATGGAATATCTCGTGTTAAGTACAAGCCTTGAAATAACTGAAGCCAGATCGGTTCCAATCGCTTTTGCCAGCGCCGGATAGCGGGATCAGGCGCGAGCCCAAGTTCAAAGAAGATGAGTTTTCCATCTGGTCTCAAGACACGTGCTAGCCCTTGAATAGCTTCCACGATGCCAGGAATCGTGCACAAGGTGAAAGTACTCACCACTGTGTCAATCGATTCATCTTCTAAGGGGATGCGTTCTCCCGGCAGATCGATATATTCGATTTTTAGCTTCGTTCTCTGCTCTTGCTTTTGCGCCAGCCGAATCATGCCAGGGTTGGGTTCTAGCGCATAGAGTCTGGTTACTCTTGCAGCATCGTAATGAATGAAGTTGGCACCAGAACCCACGCCGATTTCAAGAACATTCCCCTGTGCCAGTGGAATGATCTGTTGACGTACTTCTTTGATGGGCGGCGGATCACCCAGTTTATCCACAAGATAGGGATAGATATAATCTCGATAAAGAGACATGGGCAATCTGCGAACTATTCTTTTTCATGGAAACCACTTCATCGAAACCACAAGCCAGACTTCCTGTGCTACCCATCCCAGCATTTGTTGGACCAAGGGCCTTGCTCCTCTTCGGTCAGTGCTCAACTCTAATGGAAATACTGGTGAAATTACGGATAAAAATGATTCTCCTATTGCCTGATTGTACGGCAAAATCTATATTACAGAGTATCGCATAATATACTAAACCAAACTTGTGATATTCACTCGTAATTTTTACCAAAAAGTTTAGTAAGTTATGAGACAAGCGATAAGTGAAAGTCATCTCCGGCAGAACCTTACCCCCACTTCAACGTAGTTAATATATTGGTGGTCTTCATGATCCAGCTCACGCCAGCCGTCAGAAAGAATCACACATTTCGGAGATGAGGATGTCCACAACCGTTCGGGAACTAAATCAACATTTTATCGATTTATGGCGGGAATGCGAAACCAGCCTGCCTGACCTCGGTCCGCTGTATACAGCTCAAGACCAAACCAAAAACGAAAAAGGCTTGCTCCAATTTTTGGATCAGGTGGATCGCGCCCTGTCCAACCCGCCGCGCAGCCGGGGGGAAGCCCAAGCTTCACAAGCGCGCCTCGGCGCGGCATTCAGGTCTCTTGCTGAGGCAGCCCTGGGTTTCACGGCCGCCCAATTGGATATCCTCCCTTCCCAGGCTTTTACGGATGTGTCAGAAGAATTTGTGCGCATGGCCCGCGCCTTTGATCCCAAGTTGAGCGGCCAGGATATTTATCAAGCTGGGCGCAACGCCTGGACGGCAAATGGTCTGCAATGGCTGCTGGGGTTGCCTGTCCAAAACACTCCTTCTATCTTTGCCTATAGTTTGCTTTATCCTTATACTGATAACTACCTCGATGACCCGACGATCACCGTCGCAACCAAACTGGCTTTCAATGAACGCTTCCGCCAGCGCCTGTCGGGTGAGTTGATGGCACCTGCGGATGCGCAGGAACAGATCATATTCGATTTGGTGGCGATGATCGAAAAACAATATTCACGTTCTGCCGATACTGCCGTATTTGAAAGTCTGTTGGATATTCATCACTCGCAAAGCCAAAGCCTGAATCTGATTCGACGTGCCGCCGCGCCGGGCGAGGTGGATGTGCTTGGCCTTAGCTTTGGAAAAGGTGGCACCTCTGTCCTGGCGGATGGCTATCTGGTAAGCGGCTCACTGACTGAGGTGCAGCGCGCATATACATATGGTCATGGCATCTTCGCGCAACTACTGGACGATCTGGAGGACGTCGAGCAGGATAGTG
>DASWEH010000456.1:0-6002 GCA_036394895.1 Anaerolineales bacterium | reverse complement strand
TCCGACAGATCATAGAAGGTCGGCAGGGACTCCTCTTAACGTCCGACCTGGCTAATTTCAATATACCCCGAACCTACCTTTCGATCATGGAACAAAATTGCGAAATCGAACGGGTCTCCAGGGGGATATATCGGTCGGTCTCCGCGTTTATTGAGGATGAACTGTTCAGCTTCCAGTCCAGATATAGTTCAACAATCTTTTCACACGAGACAGCCTTATACTTGCACGGCTTAACAGATAGAACGCCACTAACTTATTCGATTTCTGTCCCATCTGGTTACCATTCTGAGTTTCTAAACAATAGTGGGCATAAAATTTTTTATGTCAGTCGTGATTTATTCGATCTGGGTATCACCTCGATGAATACACCACATGGTAATCAAGTCCGAACCACAGATCTCGAAAGAACCATCTGTGACATTGTGCGTAGCCGTAATCAGATCAATATCCAGGTACGCAACGTCGCACTGAAGGGATATGTAAGAAACAAAGACAGAAACCTTGATCGGCTTTACCGCTATGCAAAACACTTCCATATCCAATCCATCGTTAGGGAATATCTAGAGATTCTCCTATGAAAAAAGCCATGCAACTCAAATCCAAGATAAAAATTTGGCTTTGAAAAACAAGATCCCTGCTCAAGCCATGTTACAAAATTTCATGCTGGAGCGCCTGCTGGAAAGAATCACCGTATCGAACTACAAGGACATATTCATCCTGAAAGGTGGCATGTTGATTGGCTCCATGATCGGGATCGGTAGTAGAACAACGATGGATATGGATGCAACCCTGCGCGGATATCCCCTTTCTGAGGAAACAATCCAGGACATCTTTACGGATATTTGCGCCATTTCACTCGACGATGATGTTGTCTTGACACTGAACTACATCATACCCATCCGAGAAGAAGATGAGTATGGCGGATATAGACTGGCGATTACCGCTCGATACGAAACGATTAACACGCCATTAAAGATCGATATTACTACCGGAGATATCATCACCCCCGAAGCAGTACGCTACAGTTTTCATTCCAGTTTCGAAGAAAAAAGGATTGAAATCTGGGCATATAACATTGAAATCATCCTTGCAGAAAAGGTCGAGACTATTCTGCGGAGAAGTGTGCTCAACACCCGACCGAGAGACTTTTATGATGTATATATCCTGATGAAGACCCATCAACGAATGATAGACAAGGACATATTCATCGCCGCGTTGAACGCGACAGCACAGAAGCGGGTATCTCTGGCAGCCCTACAGGCTCAGAAGAAAATTCTGCATGCAATCCAGTCGGACCTTCTAATGAGACAGCGTTGGAATTTGTACTGCAAAGAAAACTTCTACGCGAACGACATCGAATTCGATGGCGTAATAAGTTCACTTGTGGAAATTTTGAATTAAACTTCGACAAAATTGACGGTCATCGATCTCGGCAGGGGAACGATTTTGCTTGCGCCAACGGTCGTTAAGATGAAAATATTACACTCAATGATTTGTTACAGGCTCTGGATGAGAAGTATGCAAACCCTATTATCGAGAATATCGATATAATGGCCGAAAATTTCGGTTGTACAACCGATTTTCTCGGTCATTCACGTTGTCGAGTGGATGGAAAAATGCGATAGCGTAATCGGTTGTCCGTTAAAAATGATACCAGCGCTAACTACAGTCGTGCAAGTTGGTTTTGCAATGCCGGCCTGCGCTTATATTTTTTCTTGGTTTCTTCCAGATACCCCTTCCATTCATCTGTCTTCCCCAGAAGCTTATAAGCTTGTTTCGCGCGTTTGAGCCAGACAGCAGCAATCGGATAATTCTTGCTTTTGACCTCAGACATCAAGCGTTCCGCATGCTTCAAACTGATTTGGGCGACCCATTCTGGACGGTGTTGCATGACGCCGTCAGTCACTGTTTCAACAATGGGATACCACATATCACGGTGCTCAGCTACTTTGATAGCCTCATCCCATTCCTCCTCCAGCAATAACACTTCCGCCAAAACCTGCTTGTCATACGATTTGCGAAGTGTTGCCATCACATCCGGGTGCAAGCGTCCCCAATCGGATCCTGCCAGGCGCTTGATCGTTTTATAGGTTTCCAGCGATGGATGCTCACCAAATGCGGCCAACCAGGCTGCTAGCGCTTGTTTTGTCCGTCCTTGTGCCTCTTCCACCGATCCCAACCATTCACCCAGACCTGTCTTTGAACCATTCAGCGCCAGGCCATGTTCGCCAATTTCAATAGCCTCAGCCACCAGGCGTGACTCTCTTAAGCGTTGCGCCACTTGCAGGGACTCTTCAGCATTGGTCAGATACTTCTTGGCATATTTCACGGCCTCTGTCACCTGTTTGAGATCGCACAACTTAAGGGCGTAACGCAGATGCCGCTTTTCTTTCTTGCACAGAGCAAGATACTCCTCAGTGCGGCCCTGCCGCTCCAGCACATTCAACTTGGCTTCGGTGAGATCATCAAAACCAGACACAGCAGGCCCACTCCATTCATGAAGCTCAAAGTCATCTTCCTCGTCCCAGTCTTCATCTTCATCCCAATCATCCGGCTCTTCGTCCTCATCGACTTTATACGCTGTTCTCTGAATGGGCTCCGTCTCTTTGGGGATATCGTCCCAGCCAACTTTCGAGGCTTGAACGGCAATATGCAGGTTGCCTTCCATTCCATAATCGTCGGCATACCGGATCAGTTTTTTCAGTCTGCCAGTCAGTCTCGCCCGTTCGACCTGGCTGAGTTCCATGCTTAGGATCGCTTCTGCCAGCGGTGTGCCCAGTTCACCCACGAAGCCGCCCAATTCGCCGTTCGAGTCGTCAATGTACTCAATCGCTCGGCTTGCTTCTTCCAGTAATACAAGCAGGATTTCGAGGGCGGTCTCGGCGTCCCCGGCATTCAGGAATTTCACGGCCGATCCCTGCACTTCGCGCAATTGATTTGCCAAGCCGCCCACATGCCAATACGCCTCCGACATTCTCATTCCATCCAGGCTGTGGACGATGCCGAGGATTCGACGACGGTAGACTTCGATGTCCACTTTCTTGCGCTTCTTTCTGGATCTTGAGGGTACTGTGGTTAAGGCTTCGATCCGATCATATAGGTCGGGTTGTTCTTGCATCAGTTTAGTTAGAATCGCGACGAGATCATTGTGATCTAGTCCAGCCAGGAGTTCCTCGGGTGCTTTGCGCGCGGTGAACGATTTTGGATGATGCAAATATGCAAGCAAAAGAGCGACAATGTGTTTGCAGTAGCCGCCATATTCGTAGAGACACGTGCAGGATGCCGCTGCGATGCCCGCCTCGTCCAATTCCACTTGTACTCGGTAATAGGGTGCATAGGCGCCGGCGCACTCACCGCTTAACAGGGTGCCTTGAATAGCGGTATTCGAAACCGCGCCGTCTCGATAGTATTCCTCACCGCGCCGAAAACTTTCAGGCGTAGCCCCGGCGCGGATCGTGCTTTCGGTGATTTTAGGTAATGCCATTTTGTCTCTTGACTACACAAAATGGATTTTACCGTAAGCCAGCAATGGGCGAGAAAAAATCATCCCGATTATCCCCCCAGTTCGCGGAGCATGGTAGATAATATTTCCGGGGATTTTAGTACTTTGCGAGCAGACTCACTATTCAATTGATTCAACCGAGCGAGGTGCAATAACGCTCCGTAGACACCAGTTCCCACCTTGGCACTGAATCGTTTTGCCTGTTCCCTGGCAGGTAGGCTGGCAAACTCCGGTTCAGAATGTAGCTCTAATAGGATTGTATTGGCTCTTTGGATGATAGTGCCAATACGGTGTGACAATCTTTCCTCATCTTCGGCGCTCCATTTTATTGCTTTGCTTATAGGTGTGGATGGAGCCTTTGTCTCTGGATACGCTCGCTGGATTTGTGCCCAGTAATTGGCGCGGCTGGGAACTGACACAAGCTTGAATGACGGCAAAAGGAGTCCGGTCAAGGCCTTGCCAGTGACACAGTCAGTATCCAACCCAAATACTCGATCCTTATAAATGAAGGGTTGATCCGTGTTTGAATAATTCTGATGGCCCACCAGTAACGGTTTGCCACCGTCATATAATTCATACCAGGGACGGTCATAATGTGAGAGTAAATGTTTGTCCCCGCCCATTGTTCCACATAGTACAGTTGCACGCTGCTGTGACGGGGGGAGACCTGGTTCAAAATATCCATGCACGACCAAAGCATCCAGCAGATCAAGATACAACGGCAGAGTGCTCATGAATGCCAGAGCGTCTGGATATGTTTCTCCAAATTGAATTCTGCTGATTTTCTGGGAACGGGCCAGTTTGACTTCATGTCTTTCGGCGCGTACATGCTTGCGTTCGTGATTGCCCATGATCAGCAAGGCATTTGACTTTTCCTGGAAAAATCTCAATACTGCCGGCGTGTCGGGACCTCGATCCACACAGTCTCCCACTGAGACAATCGAATCGTATTCGGTCAAGCCCACCTTATTCAATAGCTCCTGAAATTCGTCATAACAGCCATGAATATCGCCAATCACCAAAGTTTGCATTGGACGATTATAGCCAGATTGAAACGATTGTGCCTTGAATATTCGGAGTTCAACTCCGAATATTCAAGGTGGCTAATTTAGGGCATTGCTTTGCTGAGCAACATTTTTGACAAAGGAACGCATAATTTTTAATTCTCATATGGTCCTTCGGTAAATCTACGTAGATTCCTCGCAAGATAATCATGATTATCATAATCGCGATTATCTTGTGAAAAATTTTCCCGTTTTGCCTACACCCAATTCCATGCATGTGATTTTTCTGTAAAAATGTCGAAAGATTACCGACTCCAATCCCCCTCCCTGCTTCCATTCAGTTAATCTTGCTGGCACACCATCGAGTTTTATACCAAGAAACTCCATGCCTTCGCCCAGTTCTGCCTGCAAAACAACGCATCGAACATCAGCCAGATCAGCGCCGATCTGATCCGTCAGTTCCTGATCTCACTTGGGGAAAGTGGACATCGTCCAGCTGGCGTTCATTTACATAATATGAGTTAGGATAATTCTGATTATCCAATCACATTTGAATTGCATGGCAACTATGAAACGACTATTCCATGCTTTCCGCTAAATGGCGACATTAATGACACGACGACAAAGAGATTTAAAGAGGAGAGACTGTTTCGTGGCAAAGTATGTTTTATATCGGATAATACACAAAAAATTTATATTGTCCGATATAAAATAAAGACCGATTTAGTACGCCCTTTCGAGAATATTCCCTCAAAAAGAAAACTACGCAATGCTGTCTAGTATTTCCTTCCAGACAGAACCCAATCCCAGTTGATCAACCCACCCTTCAATATACCCAGAATCGAGTTGATCCTTTTTGCTTCTAAGAATGGCAGAAATATCACGGGCATGTTTCGGTTGTCCACTTAACCCCAAATACAAGAGTTTGTAGAGAATCAAATCCTCAGGGGAATGGACATATACCTCTCCAATCGGCGGACCATAGTCAACAAGGAGGCGGCGTTGAAACGCACTCTTTCGAAGTGCATCGCCTTCCCGCATGAGATACAAGTCCGCCTTTAGGCCGCTGTAGATATGGATCGCATTCAATGGAATGTCTGCATGATCCTCCATCATTGTGTCAAGGATGATGTCGGCAGGGACAAGCATATTCCTTTTTTCAAGTTCCTTGGAAGCCTGCTCACGGCTTTGATGGGGAGGCTAATGACAATATCCAGGTTCTGGGTTGCCCGTGGCTCTCCTCAGGCCCATTCCGCGACCGCGCCCCCGATCAGGTATTCAACCCTGGATGCTTCTAGGGCTTCAAGAACAAGTTTGAGAAAAGAGGTAATATCCAGGGGCTGGTTTTTCATGATGTATAGGCTCGTTGCAGCGCCATTCGATTGGCTTCCAACGGGGTAACCTCAGGATGTTCCTGTTGTATTCGGTAGGCGACCACATTCCGGGCAGTGTCACTGATAGCACTACCTTGTCGAAAACGTGCCGCAGCGGACAAC
>DASWEH010000455.1:0-3591 GCA_036394895.1 Anaerolineales bacterium | reverse complement strand
GGATGACTCTGTTGGCTTTGCACTTATTGAGAAACCCTCGACATTCCTAAGAGTGAACAGGAATGAGGCGGTAGCTGGGCAGTACTCCGCGATAAAGTGATCAATATATGTGACTATCCAATTGTGATCGCCTCATGTATTATTGATCTCATTGCCACATTCTATGGGTGGCAAAGCGCAGATCAAACACGATAAACCGATGTGTGTCATCATTTGGGAATATCAAGTAAAAGCGGAGCGCGTGATCGAATTTGAAAGAATTTACGCCTCAAATGGTGTATGGGCAGAGTTATTCAGAAAAGAAGAGGGCTATCTGGGCACGCAGTTGCTTCGTGATTCAAACCACTCTCAACGATATATCACTATGGATCGCTGGGTTTCTTCACAGGCTTATAATTCATTCCAAGCAAAATGGCAGGATGAGTACAAGGCACTGGATGAGCGCTGTAAGGATTTGACCGACAGTGAATCATTCCTGGGCACTTTTTCATCCGCACACCCCGGAGGATAAAATGATTGTCAGAATGTGGCACGGAAGAGTCCCAACTTCAAAAGCAGATGCCTATCGGGAATTTACGAATGGACGCGCCATCCCTGATTATCGTTCAGTGAAAGGAAATATCAGCGTCCATATTCTCGAACGTCGAGAAGGTGACGTCACGCACTTTGTAACATTGACCTTTTGGGAAAGCCTTGAAGCCATCAAAGGCTTTGCAGGCGAAAATGTGGAAGCTGCAAAATACTATCCTGAAGACAAAGATTATTTACTTGAATTTGAGCCCACAGTAACGCACTACGAAGTCGTTGGTCAATCGTAAATCGGCAAATTGAACAGACTAACAGAAATTGCCGCGCTATTCCTCAAGTTAGGTTTCACTGCTTTTGGGGGACCTGCCGCACATATCGGCATTATGCACAATGAAGTGGTCGTTAAGCGCAAATGGGTAACCGATGAAGAATTCCTTGACTTGCTCGGCGCGACAAACTTAATCCCCGGTCCCAATTCAACAGAAATGGCAATTCATATTGGCTACGTGCGCGCTGGCTGGCTGGGATTAATCGTTGGCGGATTGGGCTTCATACTGCCAGCGACCTTTATTGTTCTTACGCTTTCTTGGCTCTATGTTAAGTTTGGGACGACTCCGCAGGTTGGATGGCTGTTGTATGGTATCAAGCCCGTAGTTGTTGCCATCATCGCACAGGCGCTCTGGACTCTTGGAAGCAAAGCCCTTAAAAATAAAATATTGATTTTTATTGGCATCATCGTCTTTGCTCTGTATTTCCTTGGAGCCAATGAAATCCTGCTGCTGTTTGCAGGTGGTGTGGTTTTCATGTTCGTTTCGAATGCTCAGCGCCTCAGAAATATGAACACAGCTGCCTTGCTTCCCTTTAGCGTGATGGCGCTTACGCAAGCTGCAATTCCGTTCAGTCTTCCCGTTTTGTTCCTGACCTTCTTAAAAATCGGTTCAGTCTTATATGGGAGCGGCTACGTGCTGCTGGCATTTCTGCGTGCGGATTTTGTTCTTCGCTTAGGCTGGCTAACCGATCAACAACTTCTTGACGCGGTCGCCATTGGGCAAATCACACCGGGTCCACTCTTCACCGCCGCGACCTTCATTGGATATTTGCTTGGCGGCACCTCCGGCGCGTTGCTGGCTACACTCGGGATTTTTCTTCCCTCGTTTATTTTTGTCGCGATATCAAATCCGCTTATTCCAAAGATTCGCAACTCGATCTGGGCGGGCAGCCTCTTGGATGGAGTCAACGCTTCGGCCCTTGGACTGATGGCAGCTGTGACACTTCAATTGGCAAGCTCTTCGCTGAGAGATTTCTACACAATTTTCATCGCGGTGATTTCATTGGTTCTACTTTTGCGCTATAAAATCAATTCCACGTGGCTCATTGCGGGTGGAGCGATGGCTGGTTTTGTCTTTTCAGTTCTCTTCTAGAATCAAGGAGTAAGCTCTTATGAATGATCCCATCGTTACACAACAGCATGGAAATGTCTTGGAAATTGCGCTCAACAGGCCTGAGGCTTACAACGCCCTAAACTTGGATATGATGAAACTGCTTGCAGAAACGCTTTCCTCGGCGGCAGCGGATCACGCGATTCAGGGAGTACTAATTACCGGGAAAGGAAAAGCATTTTGTTCAGGCGGCGACCTGAAATGGATCAGCCAGCAAACCGAAGACGCGGGTTCTGTGTTATACAGGCTTGCGCCGCAATTTCATTTGTCAATCACCGAAATTCGCCGGATGGAAAAACCCGTCGTTGCGACCATCAATGGTATCGCGGCGGGTGGAGGCTTTTCGCTCGCGCTTGCCTGTGACTTCCGCGTAATGGCGGAGTCAGCGATTCTTCGGCAGGCATACACCTCGAGCGGACTGAGCATCGACGGCGGCGGATCATTTGCCTTGCCGCGTCTCGTTGGCTTGGCGCGCGCCATGCAGATCATGGCGTTTGACAATCCGATCCCCTCGGCCCAAGCTCTCGAATGGGGATTGGTCACAAAAGTTGTCCCCGACGACGAAGTCATTCCAGAAGGACTCGCCATGCTCGATCAATTGACCAAGACCGCGCTTCATTCCTTTGCATGGTCGAAAAAACTGATGACCGATTCCTTCAACAATGCTTTGGAAACGCAACTGGAGCTGGAAAGACACGGGATCAGCGACTGCGCTGCTCACCCTGATGGACAGGAAGGGATCAGGGCTTTCGTTGAGAAGCGTAAACCATCCTTTTAAACGAAAAATGGAAACGCTTTGAGCGTGAGGCGCGGTAAACTAGGAAGCCAATTCGATCATACTTTTACTTAAGAGGATAATCTGTGCCAAAAATACTGATCATCGATGATGATGTGACCATTACTGAATTATTGAAGGTGCTTGTGAAGATGGAAGGTCACACGCCAACAACTGTCAATGACAGCACCAAAGCCATCGAAATCGCTGGCTCTGTTGACCCTGATCTGATCACGCTGGATTTGATGATGCCCGGACTCACAGGGTTTGAACTTTGCGAACTCCTGCATCAGGATCCGAAATTTGTAAATATACCGATCGTCATCGTCAGCGCCAGGGATGATCCTGAGAGCAAGGAAAGAGTTATGCGGGCGGGGGCAACAGAATACGTCACCAAACCATTCAGCGCAGATGAGTTAATGCAGAAGATAAAAGAGTTGACCAGTTCATAGGTTTGCGAGAATTCATTCTTTATGCCGATTTCCTCCACATATTCAAAAATATTTATGATTCCCCGGTCAGCCATTGATGAAAATGGACATGTCAACAACGTGGCTTATGTTCAGTGGATGCAGGACATTGCTGTAGAACATTATGCAGCAATTGGTGGCATCCAAGCTCAGGGCGACGATGCGACCTGGGTGGTAAGGGAACATAGGATTGAATACTTGCTGCCGGCTTACGCGGGTGAAGAGATCGAGATCAGAACCTGGGTGGAGAATATTCGTCGCGTGCGATCCTTGCGTCAATATGAATTTGTAAGAAAGTCAGACTGGACTTACGCAAACAGCCATTGATGTGGCATGATTGAGGTATGACCAATAATACGAAACGCAAAGTAACCCGTTT
>DASWEH010000454.1:0-8801 GCA_036394895.1 Anaerolineales bacterium | reverse complement strand
AGGGCCCCGCCTTACGCGGGGCTCTTTTTGCGATTCAATAGGTTACCACTCAATCCAATCCCCTTTTGGATGCACCCAAACCGAGTCTGTGGCTTCGGCGGTGAAGAAGTGGTTGAAACTTTCCAGAAAATCTTCATCCCCATAATACTCGCCCATGCCTTCTCCACTCATCCAAATGTCTACCCCGAAGTACTCGAGCGATTCCGGTGAATTCGGAGCCGCCAGGCGGAAGTAGGCTTCGTGGGAGAGTTGGCCTAGTTTGCGCGCCTTGCTGATGGTCTTCGTCATGGCGGTATTATGCAATTGTTTTGCTTCCTCTTTTGAGTTAACGGTACCACGTACCACCGCGACGATACGGTCATTATTCCCGAATGGGGCTGGGATGTGGAAATTTGTGAAGCCCTCTGCAGGTGCCCACACGACTGGGTCGCGCTGACTAAAGATCATGTTGCCACCCTCCTGAACCTGGTGGTCAGAGAAGAAGGTATTCAGTCCATCGATGCTGTACCAGAGATCCATAATCAGGAATTCCCCCGCGCCGTTGGATTTGGCGTGCCCATCATGCGGCATGGGAACGTAGACCATGTGGCTGACATCGCCAAGCGATTTTGCAGCCGCGACACCCTCAGGGTCCCCGGCGGTCATATTGTGGACTTTGCGAGCTTCCTCCAGCGTGGCGGGGGATAGCGTGCCTCGAATGGTAAGCAAATATAGGGTTAATTGGTCATTCATGGTTTTCTCCTTATAAATCTGAAAGAGTTGGTCTGTTTCGTCTATTCACTTAATTAGACGGCAGGACTCCTCCGGACTCATCGGTCAAACCACAAGTGGCAACCCAAATTTGACAAAGAGCTGTCCATCAAACGTCAGGAAGTCATTGATCTCGCTGATCTCTCCATGTTCGATAGTCAGGATGTGCAATGCCGCGGCGCGATAGATTCCAGCTGAGTCCATTTGATAGATGGCGAACGCAGGCGAGCTATTGGCGCGTATCGCTTCCAAGCGGACCTTGAACGGGCTCATGCTCCGAAAGAGTTGATTCTCCAGAAAAGACCGGATGTCCGCGTGACCGCCAAACCAGACGGGGAGTGGCGGCATGGTCAACGCGACATCTTCACGTAATACAGCGACAAGCGCCGCGGAATCCGCAGCCTCCCACGCCGCGACATATCGCCTCAGCAACGCGGATAGTTCCTCATTCAAACGCGAGGATGTACTCTTGCGCTCAGAGGGTTGTTTCATCGTTTCGCGAGCGCGTTGCAAGGCGCTGTTGACCGCGACCGGCGTCATATCTAGGATCTCGGCGGTTTCGTTTGCACTCCAACCCAACACATCATGTAACAAAAGTGCGGCACGTTGACGCCCCGGAAGCTTTTGTAGTGCCGCGACAAACGCCAGCGTAATACTTTCACGGACTTCATACACCGCTTCGGGATAGATACTGGGTTGTCCATCGATCATCTCATCGGGAAACGGTTCGACCCAAGTAACTTCCTGCGATGGTGGAGGAAGCGGTTCTTTCGGATCGCCTCGCCCATAGAGTTCGCGTGGCAACCCACGGACGCGGCGGCTGTCCAAGGCATCGAGACAGGCATTGGTCGCGATCTTGTAAAGCCAAGTCCGCAGGGACGAACGTCCTTCGAACGCATCCAGGTGATTCCAAACACGCAGGAGAGTCTCCTGCAACATGTCTTCCGCGTCTTCAAATGACCCAAGGATGCGATAACAATGGACAAGAATCTCGTGGTGATAGGGTTCCACTAGTTTTTCAAAAGCCTGCTGATCTCCGGCTCTCGCCAACCTCAATTGTTCGCTCTGTTCATCGATATTGATATTTTTCATCGGCTCGTTTTCACAACACAAGTAAATTTGGTATCCAAAGATTCCTACACCATGCTCTGTTCGATTAGGCTTTGTGCCATCTCAATAACTGTTCCTTCATAAGGACGCGGTTGCCAGCCCAAAACAGACTGGGCTTGTTCTGTCGAAATGACATACATCCACCCAAGCGTATCTACAACTGGCTTGGTCTTTGGGACCAGGATGGCGAAAAAGCGGACCAGCCAATCAGGAAGAACGCGGGTAGGAACGCGATAACCTTTGCTCGCAAAGTTCCGGTCAAGGATCAGCGCAAATTCCTGCAATTGGATCGACGCGCCGTTCGCAATAAATCGTTTGCCTGCAGCATTCGGCGTGAGAATTGCTTTTTCGATCATATTCACCAGATCGCGGACATCCACAAAATGGAGCTGGGTACGCGTCAGACCTGGGATTTCATGTCGCATGAGAGTCAGAAACCATTCCGTGGAAGTGTGATGACGATTGTCTAATACCGGACCGAAGACGTTAGATGGATTGACTGAAACCAATTCCATGCCATTCTTATTCTCTGCACTCCTCATAAATTCCCACGCAGCCTGCTCCGCCAATGTTTTGCTCTTTGAATAAATGTAATCTGTTTTGCTGGTGTCCGTCCAATCCGATTCGTTAAATGTCCTGTTTTCCCTTTCGTGTCCACCCGTGATGGCTGCCACCGAAGAAATCAGCACCACTCGTTTCACGCCAGCTTTCTGCGCTGCACGCAAGACGCGCAATGTTCCCTCACGGGCTGGGATGATCAGTTCGTTTTCATCTTTCGGCGCTTCCGTCGGAAAGGGAGACGCAAGATGCAAGACGAAGTCACAGCCAGCAACCGCCTGTCCCCAGCCTTCATCCTTCGTCAGGTCAGCGCAGATAAATTCAAGTTTGTTCGTATCAACATGCTTCGCGAGTGTTTGGCGTACTTTTTCCCCTTGTTCTTCCGTTCGCACGGTGGCGCATAGGTTATAACCACTTTTTAGAAAGTACAAGACCGTATGTAAGCCAATAAATCCATTTGCCCCTGTAACCAGTATTTTTGTGGAAGCAGGATTGATCGCCATTAAAACTGCCTTTCGCGGAAATAAAATCAATGGACTACAAAAACATTATAGTCCATTCAGAAGTGACGGATTCACATTTCCCGCGTCGAAATATTAGGGTTAACAATGGCATTGGTGCATAAATCAAAAAGTAGGCGCAATCCGTTTGTTGGTAGGAAAAGTTATGCGACTTTGTAACTTTGGGGCATACCCAGATGTGTCATTTTGTTGAGAGCGGCACAGCGCACTAAGGCTTGCGTCGTCTGTGTTTCAAGCAGACGCGCCGAGAGTTCGTTGCCAAAGATGGTTTTCAGGCGAAACATGGTTGTTTCCGCCAAGGAACGGACATGATAGCCGGAACTCTTCTTCCATTCCTTGCGCCCATCTTTCCGTATGGCACGTAGATTCTCATCGCGTTTGAGCCGCTCTGTTTTCGTGTTGCCGTGTTTCCAGATGCGCGCATTCTTGCGCGGTGGGATCAAGATATTCACCTCAGGTGAGTGTGCATTAAGACTGGCATAGACCTTGCGTTTATCGTAGGCTCCATCGGCCGCAAAATCAACGATGATCTGCTCAATTTGCGCTAACAATTCTTCTACCGTCTGATCATCGCTGACGTGATTCTCAGTCAGGAGTACGGCTTGGATTTCACCGTCTTCTGGGTTTGCACCCACATGCAGCTTACGCCAGGTACGCCGTTTCGAGACACCGTGCATTCGCACCTTCCATTCCCCTTCACCATAGATTTTCAAACCTGTGCTGTCCATAACGATATTCAAACTTTGACTGGTTTTCTTTGGCAGTTTCACCTTCAAATCCTTGCCACGTCTGGATAACGTCGAATGATCTGGCACAGACAAATTGATTTTCATCATTCGAAATAAGGAACGCACAAAGCCTTCCACACCACGATTGGTCAGGTGAAATACTTCTTTGACCGTCAACATCACCAGGATGGCTTGATCCGTATAATCAAACTGGCTTCCACGTTGTTTTTTTCCAGTGTACAACCATGTCTTTTCAAAATCATCTGACATCCAGAACGTAAGGGCGCCACGTTGCACCAAGGCTGTATCGTATTCAGACCAGTTCTTGACACGGTATAATGTTTTTGGGCGTGATGGTGTGCGTTTTTGTTTAGGCATAAACCAAACTTACACAGTCACGCCTCTTTTGTCCAGCTTTTCATGCACCAACGCCGTTAACAATTATTGCAGGGATTTTTGCGAGACCTTACTTGTGACGGCTATGTTCCTCTGGTCAGCGTGGATCGTTTCCACCGTCATTCGATATTGCTCTTCATAATGCGTGATGGTATTTTGCAAACTATGTGCCTGACTCCGTTCAAAACTTGCCTGTCCCATCGCTGACCATTTCTCACGTTCTTCCATCAATTGATTCATTTTGCGGGCGGCATCCTCTGGTTGAATCGGTTGAAAGAGATAACCGTTAACTCCCGCCTCCACCAGTTCGGGCAAGGCGCGTCCGTTTGCAGCGAGAATAGGTTTGCCGCAAGCCATAGCTTCCAGTGTAGCGATGCTTTGGAGTTCCTCCGGACTGGGCATGACGAAAATATCCGTGCTGTTGTAGATGGCTGGCAAATATTCCGGCTCCCCGAACCCGATGAAGACGACGCGTCCCTCCAAGCCAAGAGCTTGCACCTGTTTCTCAAGCGACTGCCCATAGAGCCCGTAACCGATAATTGCCAGTTGAAAGTCATCACGCGGCAGAAGGGATATGGCTTCTACTAACGTATCTAAGCCCTTCTCGCCATCAAGCCGCCCAACGTACAGGAAGAGAATCCGATCAGCAGCGAGGTGATATTTTCGGCGAATGCTGAGGCGATCGGTTTCCGGATCCGGATGGAAGCGGTGTGTATCCACACCGTTGGAGATGGCGCGGACGGGAATCCGGATCTGTTGATCCTGTAAAATACGAGCAGCTGTCTTGGATGGCACAGTGGCCAGGTCGAGTTTGTTGAAGACAGCCAGCATCATCTGCCACAGAGGAATGGTGAAGAGATATTGAACAGTGGGATGTTTTCTAAAGAAGGGTAAGAGATTTTCGGGAAGGAAATGATTCGTGCCGATCAACGGGATCTGCAGACGACGCGCTTCGTTGACCGCAGCGCTGCAGAGAAAATAATGATCCTGAATATGTACCACATCAGGTTGAAATTCTCGCAAGAGTTGTTTGACACGATAGGCAGGGAATGGAGTGATGTATATGGTGGGGTGCAATACCGACATATGTAGTGCCGCGACTTTTTCAACGAGCACACCATTCTGGCGGATGGAATAGGATTTCATCCGCGTGGAAGGCGTGATGACCATGACCTGATGTCCCTGTTGCACCATGCCCTCTGCCAGATGAATTGTGAAACTTGCCTGACCGTTCCCATAAGAGTATGTCTGTGTAACAATAAGAATACGCATTTAGGATTCCTGTTCCAGCTTCGGTCGATGATGATATATATAATAAAGGACGAGCCCGATGACCACCACAGTGCCCCCCAGAGAGATCCAGCGTAAATCTGTTTCGATGCGCTGGATCATATAGCCGAAGTAGTAACCGATCAACACAAGGCTTCCGGTCCAGAGGCATTCCGCAGCAAACAGCACACCAAACCAGCGTTTCATAGGAACACGTGCGAGTCCGGCGGCGATCAAGGTGGGGATAACAAAGCCGAGAGTCAATTTAGCGATAAACAGAATCTTGCGGATATGTGCGTGAATATCCTTTTGCAGCCTTGCCAGTGAACTCTCTTTAATACCTAGCTTGCCACCATAACGCAACAGCCATTCTCTTTTTCCTAGATAGCCCAATGAATACCAGAGGGTATCTGCAAGTAAATTGCCAAGGCCAGCCGATACAAATACCATAATCGGATTCAGATATCCCATTGAAGCGACGACTGCCCCAGCTAGTGTGATCACAGGTCCCTCCACCGCGACCAGGATGACAAGCAAAATATAAGCCCAACCCACCCAGGACGCGGTTTGACCGGGGGGCAAATATAAGAGATGCAAAACAGTGCTCATCAATGGACGCCGTTGCTAGCCTGGATTTCGACTGTTGGATAGGTATACGTTGTTAATCTTGTAGCGTTGCAGGTGAATCAATTTCTGCCGCGCTTTGGCCTTACGATAGCACTAGATGATGAATTGCAGCTTAAGACGTTGAATCGTTCCTTGAGATACAAATCCCACTTCGCTACGAGTGCTACCAGCAATGACAACTATCGGATCTTCTACAAGAGTGTATCTCCACATGGATAATCAGGCTTTTCCCTTCCTCAACCCTTGCAGGGTGGCATCATCCAGTTTCATCACAATTTCGGTGTAATTTTCGATCAAAGCGAGGATCGCTTCGCGCGGACCCTGCCTCCACTCGTCGCTGCTGTAAAAGGCATTCTCGCTTTCTTCGCGCTGAGCAAGGCTGTCATAACGGCGCATTAAGTAGTAGGAGTTTTCATCATGTAAGGATGGGCCGTACGCTACGACGTCTATGTTCCAGCGTTTGAGCAGAGGCATTGCCTCATCAAGAAAGAGACGATGAAATTCCTCTTGAGATCCAGGCCTTAGATTGTACGAGCGAATTTCAAGGAAATGACTCACGGCATCCTCATTATGAATAGGATATTTACTTATCCTTGCGAGCCGCAAGCGCCGCACCGATGATGCCAGCCTGATTCCGCAATTGAGCAGGAACCGTGGGCGTTTCAACGGTCAGCAGAGGCAGATACTTTTCTGAGTCTTTACTGATGCCACCGCCCACGATAAAAAGGTTGGGCCAGAAAAGTCTTTCCATCATCTTGAGATAGAGATCCAGGCGTTTGGCATATTTCTTCCAAGAGAGGTCCTCGCGTTGGCGAGCCGCGTCAGAGGCGTAGTGTTCTGCATCCATGCCGTTGAGCTGGGCGTGACCAAATTCGGTGTTCGGCAGAAGAACCCCGCCATAAAAAATGGCAGAGCCAATTCCAGTTCCGAGCGTGACCATGATGACAGTCCCTGGTTGACCGCGTCCCGCACCAAATTTCATCTCCGCCAACCCGGCCGCGTCGGCATCATTAATCATCGTGCAGTCACAGCCTGTGACCTGGGTGAACAGATCATCGACATTAAGACCGATCCATTTGGGGGAAACATTGGCTGCCATCATGGCAACACCGCCTTTGATTGGAGCCGGAAAACCGATGCCGATAGGTCCATTCCAATTAAAGAACCCTGCAATCTGTTTGACGATTTGCGCCATAGGTTCCGGCTCCGCGCTTTTGGGCGTCTTGATGCGTACCCGTTCCGCCACCAGTTGACCTGTTTCCGTATCCACTGGCGCGCCCTTGATGCCTGACCCGCCAACGTCAATCCCGAGTATTTGCATGTTTCACCTCTTTTGCATGGAAATTTTGAAGTTGCGAAACTGCGCTTTCACTGACTATTATACAAAATCATATCTCGCTGTGCATCTTCGCCTATAAAGAGAAGCTGGAACTTCTCTACATATGAGTCCCATTGTAGCATGTGGGCGCGGCTGTATTTTCTACGTCCCGAAGTTTGTTGCATAAATAGTCTTTCCTAATATTAATCCAGAAATCGGAGCATTCACGTATACTTACTAACTATCGTACTGTGAACTCGTTCGTATCGACAAAAGTTCGGGTTTCAAGTATTACATCGTAAGCGGGGATAAAACATTTCATACCATAGAACGGAAGGCAAACAATGAACACAAACTTAAATGAATCACAGACAGCAGAGCAAATCCGCTGGCAGCCGATCGTTGCCAAATATGCAAAACCCGATCTTGCCCGTAGTCTCTGGCAGGTGGCAAATACGCTGATCCCGTATTTTGTTTTGTGGGGCCTGATGATCTGGACCATTCAAATCTCATATTGGATCACGCTTGGGCTGTCGGTCCTCGCAGCCGGCTTCTTGATGCGGACCTTTATCATCTTTCACGATTGCGGGCACGGCTCCTTCTTCAAATCGCAGAAAGCCAATGATTTTGTCGGCAGGATTACTGCTTTTCTGAACTTTACGCCCTACTACCGCTGGAAGCACGATCACGCGATCCATCATGCCACTGCCAGTGACCTCGACCGACGCGGCACAGGCGACGTGTATACGATGACGGTCAAGGAATATCTCGCCGCGCCATGGTGGAAGAAGACCGCCTACCGCATTATGCGTAATCCTTTTGCGCTGCTGGGAGTCGGTCCGTTACTGGTCTTTGTCATCACCCAGCGGATTCCGCCAACACAGGGCAGACGTGAGATCGCCAGTGTCTGGTGGACCAATTTTTCGCTGGCCGTCGTGATTACCCTGATGTGCTGGTTGATCGGATGGAAGACCTATGTATTGATACAGTTGCCGATCCTCATGATCAGTACAACGATCGGGATCTGGCTCTTCTACGTTCAGCACAATTTTGACCCAACCTACTGGGATAACCACGAAGGCTGGGAATTTGTAAAGGCAGGGTTGCAGGGGAGTTCCTTCTATAAACTGCCGCTCATTCTGCAATGGTTCAGCGGGAACATCGGTTTTCATCACATCCATCATCTGAGCGCCAAGATTCCCAACTACAACCTGCCTAAATGCTATTACGAAAATCCTCTATTCCATGTGAAGCCCTTAACGATACGGGCCAGTCTTAAGTCGCTGTCTTTGCGGCTGTATGATGAAGAGCAAAAGATGCTGATCGGCTGGAACGGACTTAAACGTTATCAGACGCAAAAAGTGGAAGTGAATATCTAAAACATAAGAGACCGGCCCAAGCCAGTCTCTGTTTTGAATGGTGATGAATTGAATGGCACATCAACTCTTCTTACGCAACCCCTGCACCGTGACCTCATCCAGTTCAACGACGATATCCGCGCGAAGCGATTCTCGATCAACGCCT
>DASWEH010000453.1:0-6475 GCA_036394895.1 Anaerolineales bacterium | reverse complement strand
GCTGGAGTGGGAGTCTGTAAAAATGGAATCGAAATCGGCAATCCACTGCAGCCAGAAAGAAGTGAAAGAATAATAAGTAGGAAAGAAAGCTTTTTCATAAGACCTCTCCAATGATAAGCGACAATTGCCTTATAGTCTCGATTAGTATCATGTCACTCTCCCGAAAGACACCGGGACGGTGCAAGTGAGAGTCTCGCTTTTCGTGCCAGAGATTCTTGGCGGAGTTTATCCTGAGCTAAACCGAAGGGCTCAGAATGACATGTAAGCGAATGTCACCTCCTGCTACGGCTCCCATTGCGGCTGCCAATCTGGCTCTGGGTCATTCGTTACCTGTCGCAGGTCCGATCCGTCAGGACGCATGATAAATATATCAGCCTGATCGTTATTGCGCAACGAATTGAACGCGATCCACTGACCATCGGGGGAGAACGAACAAGCCGCGTTATTGCCGCCATTGGTCAGTTGAGCGGCTGTCTCCGCATCCACATCCACTAAGAAAATATTTTTATCCCCCGCCGGACCTGCATACATGAGCAAATGCCTGCCATCGGGTGACCAATCCAGGCTGCCTCCAATGCCTGGCAGGCCGCGCGTCAATTGCCGGACGTCCGTGCCATCATCGTTCATAATGAATATTTCATACGAATCGGGCTGGTCGACTGCCATCGCAAACGCGATCCGGTTTCCCACCGGCGCCCAATCCGCCGCGACGATGGTGTTTGGTCCCGCATAGAGCAAATCCTCATTCTCTCCGTTGGTATCCACTGTCCATAAGGAGGTGGGGCCTTCAGCGGCGCGGTTGGCAAAGAGGATCCGGTTCCCATCCGGCGAGAAGCTCGGAGAAACGACATTCCCAATATGGTCGGTGAGACGGAGCGTGCGCTGTCCCTCGAAGACAAAAAGGAACAGATCGAAGACACCCCCATTTTGACTCGAAGCATAGACGACCGAGCCTCCGAACGGGGAATAGGTCGGGTAATAACTATTCGCCTCAAACTTTGTCATCTGCTGAAAGCCGGTCCCATCGGCATTGATCATGCAAAGCTGGTTGTAATCGCCGCGTGTGCAGGTATAGATCAGATGCCCGATATGCTCCTTGGTGGGCCTGGGAGGCGGCGTGAAACTTGGCAAAGCGGTGGGCAACGATCCATTCGGTATGCTCTGGCTGGAAATATTAAGTGGGTCGGAGGGGATCAAAACACATAAAACAATGGCAAGGACTACTAAGATCAATCCAATCGGCAGGCGAAATGCGCTTGTGCGCGTGCGAGGCTTGTTTCGACGGGAAAAAATACGTCGTCTGGGGAGGGACATAGGTTTGCTTAATTTTACATCGGAATGAGGCTCAAAAGCGGAGTGGCGCCCGCTCCCTGCTCCTTATAAATAACCACCGCCGTCCCCGGCGATCAAACTGGTTTCGAGCGCCGAGGATTGCGTAGCACGCGAAGCGTGTGGAACGGCGCTCAGAGCATGTTTTGAAATGGAGGCGTGCCTGTATGTAACCTTTTGCTCTGAAGAAAGCTCTGCATTTACTTGTAATTGACTTTGATTTTTTATACAATAAATTTGTTGTCATTTATCCAAGATTTCATTCCTTGAAAGGAGGTGCAACTGCCCGGAGTTCATCAATTATCCATGCCCGATACAGACAAGAGTAACTAATAAGTTTCATCTATATTTTGAGGAGAATATATAATGAAAACCAAGCAAATCCTTCCTGTGATTACCACTTTGGTTCTCATCGTAACTCTCTTCGGCACAATCCCCGCCACTGCTGCACCCGGAGAAACAACACAGCCGGCTTTTAAGGCCCCCCTCCAAAATTCTCAACCCCCGCCGCATTCGATGTATCCCCTGCTTTGCTCGACTTAGCAAAGAATGCGGTAGCTCCTGCTTCGGGGGATCTGCCAGAGGAGCGTGGACCAATTGTTACTGATCGTGGCTTTTCTGGTGATGGAGCGATCCAGGCATCTTCTACTTCACAGCAACTGTTTGCTCTTACCATTCCTGCTCCATCATTGACTTTTGAAGGGTTGCGAAACACTGATAACCCCTTCCGTTCCGACGGAACTCAAATCCTTGTTAACCCACCCGACCCGAACGGCGATGTTGGCCCAAATCACTATGTCGAGATGGTCAATCTCGTTTTTGCTGTCTATGACAAGCAAGGCAACCGACTGCTTGGCCCAACTCCACTGGGCGCGCTGTGGGCTGGCTTTCCTGTGACCGACTGCAGCCTCCTCGCTGGGGACCCAATCGTGCTCTACGATCAGCTTGATGATCGCTGGATCCTCACCCAATTCACATCAGCTGGTCCCCAGTATTGGAACTGCATCGCGGTTTCGCAAACCGGCGATCCCACTGGCGCGTACTACCGTTACGCCTTCTCCACAGGTGTCAACTTCCCCGACTATCCAAAGTACGGGGTCTGGAGGAACTCGTACATAATCACCACGCGTGAATTCGGACCAACAGTAGAGTATGGCATCGGCGTCTATGCGCTTGAACGGGACAAGATCATGGCTGGCGACCCGAACGCGCGCGTCGTTAGCTTCTTCCTGGATGGGAATGCCCCTGGAATGTTGCCGTTGGTAGGCGATGGTCTGCTCCCACCAGATATCGATGGTAAGACAAAGCCAGCGAATGCTTCTCCCGCGCCGATCATAGGCACGCAGGATGACGGCGGGCCATATGGCGCGACCTTTGACGCGCTCAACATCTGGGAACTCAACGTGAAGTGGCAGGCAAATCCCACAGCCTCCATCATCCTCAAGACCCAGCTCCCGGTCGCGTCTTTCGACTCCATTTTCCCGTGCGCCCCAACTTCTCGCGATTGCCTGCCGCAACCTGGTATCACGGACCCTAGCCAATATCTTGACATCCTTTCCTATCGCCAGAGGCCGATGTGGCGCCTGGCCTACCGCAGCTTCAAGGGCTACGAAACACTAGTCACCAATCAGTCTGTGGAAGCCCTACCTGGCATTGCGGGTGTGCGCTGGTACGAAATCCGGCGGACAGGGGGCACATACTCGGTTTACCAGCAGGGAACCTATGCCCCAAATGATGGCGTCCATCGCTGGATGGGCAGTATCGCCATGGATAAGAACGGCAATATGGCTCTCGGCTACAGTGTGGTAAACGCGATTGATGTCTATCCTGGTATCCGCTATACTGGAAGGCAGAAGGGTGACCCGCTGGGCCAGATGACTCTGGGCGAGGGCGTGATCATCAATGGGTCGGGCGTACAGACCAATGCAAATTCTCGTTGGGGCGACTACACCTCAATGAACATTGACCCTGCTGACGACTGCACATTCTGGTACGTTAACGAGTACTACCAGACAACCGAACCGCCACCCGACCGAAAATGGCAGACGCGCATTGCCAGCTTCAAATTGCCGGGCTGCAACTGATCTATCGAGTTAGTTATCCGCAGGACATAGCTCTTCTATAAATTAAGCCTTCCCTGGGTTCATGGAACCCAGGGAAGGTGTTTTTTGCTTTACACGTTAGCAAATTGCCTGGCTGATAAGATCGCAACGCGATGATGCAGCGGGCAATGGTTCAGATCCAAATCTGTGCAAGCTCAGACTTGTGGCAGATCCGCCTGCCTCGCATGAGTGGAAGGACGGATGGAGGAGAAATCTGATTCGGGGCTTGGTTCGACCACCAGCTTGATGGCTGTCCTGATATTGTCTTCGATGGTCACATCGGCGAATTCAGGGACACAGCTCACGAAAATCCCATCGTTCTTGAGATAACCGGTTGCCAAAATGAGGGCTTTCATGGCCTGGTTGACCGCTCCCGCGCCGATCGCCTGCACTTCCGCTCGGTGCTGATCACGAACGACGCCTGCAATGGCGCCAGCCACCGCAGCCGTACGTGAGTTGGCAGAAACTTTGATCATATTCATGGTGACACTCCTATCGATGCACAATAGTTGGGTCTTTGCGACAACAATGTGACCCTGTGTTAGAGTTCCGCCTCTCACCTCGCAAAGTTAGATGATTGTTACAACAGCATTGTAGCCTACAAACGCTGTGCTTCCTCTAGATATTTGTACTGAGTTTGGAAGATGACTCCAAATTACCCATCTGCCTGCTGGTTCGCTCAACGAGATCAAGCGGGAAAGGCTTGTAATGTCAGACAGGCGTTTTGAACCGCTAAGACCGCGAAGCACACGAAGAAAAAACCTGTTGAGCCTTGGCGCTCTCCCTTGCACCGTGCGGCTTAAGCCGTACTAGGGCACACCTGTCCTGGCGTACGGTGCCAGGGGGTGTGGCGTGCTTCGCGGTTTATTGTTCCTAAGCCTGTCCAAGTCTCGACTTTGAGAAAGTCCTGGCTTGTAATGAACTTCAGCTTGCGCGGGGAGCTGTTTTCTTGTATGCTTGAGTCTATTCAGAGATTAAGTAGTAGGGGCGAGGCTCCGATGTGAGCCGGATCGTTCGCATCAGACCTGGTTGGGCGCAGCTGTGAGGGAGTGGCTAAAAGAATAGGCTAAGTTCTACTCACCACTGAGAACACGGAGTTCTCAGAGACTTTTAAAAGGTTTTCTCCGTGTTCTCAGTGCGCTCCGTGGTGAAGCTCTTCGGCAGGCCCACCCAATTATCTACTCTTAGCTGTGACAGCTAGGCGATCAGACATAACCAAGCAGGTACAATAGGAGAGCATGTGACCAAAAATTCAAAGCGGGAAGCGGCCATACCAAATCCCGCGCTCAACCCTTTTAGTGTATTGATTGGCGAATGGAATACTGTCGGAACGCACCCTCTTTTCCCAGACACCACATTTCATGGTCATACCTCGTTCGAGTGGCTGGAGGGAGGAGCATTCCTGATGATGCATTCGGAGATCGATGAACCGGGGATTCCCAGCGGCATCGCCATTTTCGGCAGTGACGATGCTACGGGAGAGTATTTCATGCTCTACTTCGACGAGCGGGGTGTCTCCAGAAAGTATGAAGTGACTCTGCGTGACAACATTTGGAAATGGTGGAGAAATGTGCCGGGCTTCTCACAACGCTTCACGGGTACGCTCGTAGATGATGGGCATACTATTATTGGTAAGAGCGAGCTACCCAAAGATGGTTTATCTTGGGAGGCGGATCTCGAATTAACATATACGCGGGTCGAGTAAACGACACGGAAAGTTTGCTGCTGTGCGGTGCGAATTTGCTTCGAGTTTCGAGCCTTGCGTCCGGTGAGTGCGCCTGCCAAAGCCCTGCGACGCGGCATCGCCGTGACCACATGACAGATCTGCGATCTGCCCTCCCAATCCCTCCGCTTCGGGGATGCTTCGCAACACTTGCACCCGATTTGCTCACCTCGATTTGCTCACCTGCACTGCGTGCCGGCGCATGTGTAGCAAATCGTGCGTTCGGTGCAGTGCAGGTGTGACGGACGGTGCCAGGGATTACCGTGGAATGACACAAACGCAAACCGTTAGCCTGCTTACAATATAATTATCTAACCATGATTCCATTAGAACCAATCGTTATATCAACGGAACGCCTCACCCTGCGTTTTCTGAGCGAAGCAGATCTGCCCGCAGTCTACGACATCTTCTCCCATCCTGAAGTGATGCGCTACTGGAGTTACCCGCCCTGGACCAATATGTCTCAAGCTCAGGAGTGGCTGATCCACGTACAGGAAGGCTATCGCGCCCGAAATGCGTTTCAACTGGGGATCGAGCGACGCGCCGATCACGTCCTTGTGGGGACGTGCACGCTTTTTCAATTCCATGTCGCCAGTCGCCGGGCCGAGATTGGCTATGCCTTAGGCCGACCCTATTGGGGGTCAGGATATATGCACAATGCGCTGCAGGCGCTCCTGCGTTACGCCTTCCAAACGCTGGATCTTAATCGCCTTGAAGCCGACATCGATCCACGCAACGTGGCTTCCGCCAGGACACTGGAACGGCTCGGCTTTCAGAAAGAAGGTCATCTACGGGAGCGTTGGATCGTGAACGACGAAATTTCGGACACGGATCTATATGGTCTGCTACGTCGGGAGTGGCAGGAAGATTCCAGCGCAGGCTAACAAAGTCCCACAACGAGCCTGCCGCACTCAAGAGAGACTACACTGGGCTCAAGCCAATTCCGTCAAATGAGTCTGAACCACTGAGACACTGAGAATAAAAAAACTCCGTGATTCCCCTCGCACCGTGCGGCTTAAGCCGTACCAGGGCTGGTGAGTGTTTCTGTGGTGAAAATTTCTTGCACAAAAAACAAGAATTTCACTTGTAAGGTATTTAATACCGACCAGCCTAACCCCTGTCTTGTGCTTTTTCGAAACTGCAATTTGAATTACAATCTTCCTCTCAATGTACTGAGTTCTCGAGTCTGGATTCTCCAAGGAAGGAATGTCTTTTGGAACACCCTCCATCTACAGGGTCGATAGCGATCGATATTGCCATCGTATTCATTTTAGTCTTGGCGAATGCCTTTTTCGTGGCGTCTGAGTTTGCGCTGGTCTCT
>DASWEH010000452.1:0-10603 GCA_036394895.1 Anaerolineales bacterium | reverse complement strand
CGATTCCCGCTGATGTCGTTGGACGGTGTGGTCGGCGCGGCATTCACGCCTAGCGACGGGATCATCGATCCGACCGGTCTGACGAACGCGCTGGCGATCGGAGCAAAGAGTCGCGGGGCACGCATCTTCACGAACACGAACGTGGAGAAAATCAACTTGAAGAATGGACGCGTCCATGAAGTGGTCACAGACCAGGGCGTCATCCAGACCGAGATCGTCGTCAACGCCTCGGGCTTGTGGGGGCGCGAAGTCGGTAAGCTGGTCGGCTTGAGTCTGCCGGTCATCCCGATGGCGCATCTTTATCTGACGACCCTGCCCATCGAAGGCGTGGACCACAACACACCGACGCTGCGTGACCCTGACCTGTTGGTCTACTGGCGCGAAGAAGGTGGCGGATTTGTGATGGGCGGATACGAACGTCAGCCTGTACCGTTCGGCTTGAACGGCATCCCGCGCAGTTTCAAATATCAACTGCTCCCGGAAGATTGGGAGCGCTTCACGCCGTTGATGGAAAATGCGATTAAGCGCGTCCCGGCAATGGAAAATGCGGAAGTGAGGAAACTGCTCAACGGTCCGGAAGGCTTTACACCCGACGGCGAATATCTGCTGGGTCCCACCTCGGTCAAAGGTTTCTGGGTGGCGTGTGCATTTTGCGCGCATGGGCTGGCGGGCGCGGGCGGCATCGGCAAGGTGATGGCAGAGTGGATCATCGACGGTCACCCCGAATGGGATATGTGGCGGCTGGATGTGCGCCGCTTTGGCTCCAACTACAACAGTCAGGATTACGCTGCCGCTCGCACGATCGAGACCTATACCCAGTATTACGACATCCATTTTCCCGGCGAGGAACGGCTCTCACGCCGCAACCTGCGGCTCTCCCCCACCTATTACCGTCTGCGTGACCTGGGCTGTTCGTTCGGTGAAAAGTTCGGTTGGGAACGACCGAACTGGTTTCAGCCCTATGAAGAGAAAGCGACTCATGGTCACGAACCGCAAGGCTGGGCGCGTCACAACTGGTCGCGCGCCATCGGCTACGAACATCTACAGACCCGCGCGGTCGCCGGTCTGTTCGACGAGACCTCGTTCAACAAGATCGAAGTGCGCGGACCCGGTGCGTTGGCGTTCCTGAACCGCGTCTGCGCCAACAACATCGACCAGCCGGTTGGCTCGGTAGTCTATACCCAGTGCCTCAACCAGCGCGGCGGCATCGAATGTGATTTCACGGTCAATCGCCTGGCCCCTACGGGGGAGCGCTTCTTCATCATCACCGGGACGGCGTTCGGGCAGCATGATATCTCGTGGCTGTCGCTGAACATGCCCGAAGATGGCTCGGTCAGCATCGAGGATGTCGGTTCGTCCTACGCCTGTATCGGGTTGTGGGGACCCAAGGCGCGTACCATTCTGGAGAAGGTCACAACCGACGACATCTCCAACGCGGGCTTCCCATACATGACCTCCAAAAGCATCTCAGTGGGAGACATTCCCGTGATCGCTTCGCGCGTGACCTATGTGGGCGAGCTGGGCTGGGAGTTTTACTGTCCCATGGAGTATGGTCTGCGCCTATGGGATACGCTCTGGGGTTCCGGCGAACCCATTGGGATGGTGGCGGGTGGATACAAAGCCATCGAGAGCCTGCGCCTCGAAAAGGGCTACCGCTACTGGAGCGCGGAGATCAGCCCCGATTACACACCTTATGAGGCGGGTCTTGGTTTTGCCGTCAAACTGGACAAGAGCGACTTCATCGGCAAGGACGCGCTGGTCAAACAAAAAGCGGACGGGCTGAGGCGCAAACTGTGCTGCCTGACGCTATCTGATAACCGCGTGATTGCTCTGGGCAAGGAACCGATCCGAGAAGAAGGCGGTCGCATCGTAGGCTGGGTCTCCTCGGGCGGATATGGCTACTCGGTGGGGCAAAGCATCGTCTATGCCTACCTGCCAATGGAGTGTGCGAAGGTTGGCACGCATCTTGAAATTGAATTCTTTGGCGAACAAGTGGGCGCGACGGTCGTTGGATCACCCTTGTGGGACCCGAAAGGTGAACGGATCAGGATGTGAAAATACCCTGGGGAAGGACTATCAATGTTAACCAAACATGCAAAATTCATTATGGGCGCTTGTTTGTTATTGAGCGTATGGGCATGTGCAAGTATAAAAACGATAGCATCAGAAGCAGAGGATAGCGCAGGGCAACTCCCTAGAAGAAAACTAGTTATAAAGATCGAAACAAGCCAACCGAATAAGCTCTTTGATCAATTGAGAAAATTCGCTGACGAGCAGGGTTTCAAAATCCTTATAGATACTAGACCTCCAGGCGTCGAAGGTTTTTATATTGATATGTACCGCAGAGACATTGAAATTAGTGGTACGAATCCATTCGCTCCAGAAGAATACCAGATAGGTATTTATGATGCTGATCGCCAACATCCGGTGTCGGAATGGGTTCTTGATGATTTAGTGAATGATCTTAAGAGTTTCATCAGCGAAGTTCCAAATGTGACGATTACTGAAGAGAAGTAGAATGATTCGAATTAGAAACTCAATTCTTCGGCGAACACGCGGGAGCAACCGTTGTACAATCGCCATTATGGGACCCGAAGGGACGCTTCGCGCGGATCAGGGCGTAAAAGAGATCAATCATTAAGTAGACAAGGAAACACGTATATGAAACGGACGGACCGAGGGCAGCAACTCCGTCAGTTTTTGTTACAAAGAGAAAGGTTGGGCGTATAATGTTTGTACATAGTCCATTAAGCAGAGTCTTTCTGTATAACACTCCGCACAGGGAGGGATGTTTTGCAGAATTGATGAGTAATTATCTGGGACATCGCCACTCGCTTTCTTAGCACGCCTGAGGCCATCATGGCGGGTTAGCGATTCCAGAATGGCTCAATCGAATAGAAAGCGATAGGCCTATGTCAATCTCATTGGAACAGTTGACACAACTGGAAGCGGCAATTGCCAACTTGGAAGCCCAGCGCGCTGTCTTGGGTGATTCGGTCATCGAGTTGGCCTTGGCCCCGCTGCGTCAGCAATTGGCCGACTTGCGCCTGACGGTGCTTCAATCACCTGCTTCTGCTTTGGAAGGGGAACGGAAGCTTGTGACTGTCATGTTTGCTGACATTTCCGGTTTTACTGCCCTCTCAGAAAGAAATGACCCGGAGCAGGTGCGTGCATTAGTCAATGCATGCTTTACTTGGCTGGTACCCATCATCGAAAAATATGGCGGCGTGGTGGAAAAATTCATCGGTGATGAGATCATGGCGATGTTTGGCGCTCCGATCGCTCATGAGAATGATGCAGAACGCGCCCTGCGCGCCTCCCTCGAGATGATGGATGCTCTCGTTAAGTTCAATCAAAAGCATCTCACCAGTTTGGGTATGCACTTTGGCATCAACACCGGCATCGTTGTCGCAGGCGGACTCGGTTCGGATGGTCGCCAGCAATATGGAGTGATGGGCGATACCGTCAACGTCGCCGCGCGGCTGGAGGATGCCTCGGAAACGGGACAAATTCTGGTCGGGCCGAATACATATCGTTTGACAACGCTACAGTTTGAGTTTGAGACAGTGCCGCCCATTCGGGTGAAGGGCAAAATCGAGCCTGTACCCGTTTACCATCTGTTGAGCCTGAAAGCTGAGCCGGGATCACCTCGGGGGATTGAGGGGCTCCGCTCGCCCTTGATCGGTCGAGATGCCGAGCTAGCCCAACTACAAATAGCTGTGCGCGGCTTACAGGCAGGCCAGGGCAGAACAGTTGCCCTCATCGGCGAAGCAGGGCTAGGCAAAAGTCGATTGGCCGCAGAAATGCACCAAGCACTGCCCAAAAGCCTCACTTGGGCTGAGGGACGGGCACTCTCTTATACCGAAGGGATAAGCTATTGGATTGTCCGCGATCTGCTCTGTGCCCTGATCGGTATTAGAGCTGATACACCTCTTTTAGAAGTAGGAATGTCCTTACAAAAGAGTATTGAGCGGTTATTCCCGGAAGAGACACAAGCGGCCGAGATTTATCCTTACCTAGCTCGTTTATTGGATGCGCCATTAGATGAGGCAACCGCCGAGCGGGTGAAGTATCTCACTCCTGAAGCCTGGCAAGGGCGGATGTTCCAGGCGTTCCGGGAGTATCTTCGCACCGAATCACAAGCAAAACCTCTGGTGTTGGTCTGGGAAGACTTGCATTGGGCCGATCCCTCCTCCTTACGCTTGCTAGAGACTCTTTTACCTCTCACGAAAGAAATTCCTTTGTTGCTGCTCCTGATATTCCGAAGTAGGCTAGAAGGGCAGGTCTGGCAGTTCCATGAACGGATGATGAGTGAGTATGCCACAAGCTACGAGGTGATCAACCTGTCTCCGCTCAGCAGTGTTGAGAGCACGCAATTGGTCCAGAGGCTTCTTAAGCTCGAGAATCTGCCCGAGGAGATACGCCAGTTGATCCTGGATAAGGCTGAAGGGAACCCTTTCTTTTTGGAGGAGTTGCTGCGTTCTTTGCTTGATGCCGGCATCGTGGTGTTGGAAAAGGATAAGACGATTGTCACTCGCGACGTCAAGGAACTTGAAATCCCTGATACCTTACAAGGAGTCATCGCGGCGCGCATTGACCGCCTGCCGCTCGAAAGTAAACGAACGCTGCAAACAGCTTCGGTGATTGGACGCATATTTCAGCAACGCGTGCTAACTTACTTATTCCAACAGGAGCGAGCGTCCATTCAACTAGATGGGGCGTTAAGTGAACTGCGTCGGCGTGAGCTGATCAACCTACGGCAGATCGAAGCACTGAGAAAGGGAGAGATCCCTGCTGACCTCGAATACATTTTCAAGCATGCCATCACTCAGGAAACGGCCTACAACAGTTTGCTGATAACTCGCCGCAAAACGTTGCATAAAGTGGCTGCCGAGGCAATCGAAACCTTGTTCCCCAACTACCTGGACGAACTGGCTGCAACGCTAGCCTACCACTTTGAGCGGGCTGGGATTGCCCATAAGGCGATTCATTATCTTACTCGTGCCGCCGACCGGGCGAAGGCGACCTACGCCAATGCTGAGGCGATCGCTAGCTATCAGCGCGCCATTAGCCAAGTAAAGGAATTGCTGGATAACGAAAAGGACGTCGAAATATGGCGTAAGGTGGAAGTAGGATTGCTTGAGAGTTTGGGGGATGTGCTAGAGTTGACCGCGCAACATGTTGAAGCCATAGATGCTTATCAGAGGGCGTTGGCCCAGGTTCCACAGGATGACATCATCTCGCAATCGCGTCTCCAGCGTAAGACTGGTATAGCCCTGGAATTCCAGCGCTTGTTCGAAGATGCGCTGCGAGCCTATAGTCAAGCTGAGGCCACACTAGGCCAGGAACCCGTCAATTCTATCTCCGAATGGTGGAACGAATGGCTGATGATTCACCTCGACCGGATGAGATTGCGTTATTGGCAGGGCCAGGTACAAGAAATGATCCAACTGGCAGAGAAAGTTCGACCGTCGCTGGACGCCTATGGAACGCCCCTTCAGCGTAGCAAGTTTTTTACTGACTTGGTGGCCATGGCTCTCAGGCGCGATCGTTATGTGGTATCGGAAGAAACTTTGACCCACGCTCAAGACGCAGTCGCCGCCGCTCAGGAATCAGAAAATCTTGGTGAGATAGCGTGGGCTCAATTTATGCGTGGCTTTAGCCAGTTATGGCATGGAGATCTCGATGATGCCGAAGCGCAGTTGCAAGCCGCTCTTGAACTGGCAGAACAAATAGGCGATGTGACCCTCCAATCACGCTGTCTGACCTATCTCACCATCACGGACAGGAAACGTGGTCAGGTGAAAGAAGTCCGGGACACTGCGCTGCGGAGCCTGGCCGTGGCGACAGGGGGAAAAATGCCTGAATATATTAGCATGGCCAAAGGGAACCTGGCCTGGGTAGCGCGGCGCCAGGGAAATCTCGCTGAAGCGCAAGAGTTGGGACAGGCCGCTTTCGATCTATTTAAACAGACAGTACAGGGACAGATGTTTCCCTGGGTCGTTCTCTGGCCCTTGATCGGCACGAGGCTCGCCCAGAATCAAATCGCAGAAGCGATTGAGTACGTTCGAGGTTTATTCACACCCACTGGACAACTTCCGCCTGACACGCTGGTGTCAGTTTTGGAAGCGAGCATCCAGTCTTGGGAAGGAGGTCAGCCCGAAAAAACTCATGCTTATCTGATCCAGGCATCCGAATTGGCCCAACAGATGGGGTATCTATAGATATTTCCTGTCGATCGATTAAGTACCGAATCCTCTCTCAATTTGTTTAGCTAAGATTAGGAGGCTATGATGAAACCTTATCCGCAGATGCCACCTCTCACCCAGGATGAGCTCGTGGCATTTCTTAATGAAGCGCCAATTGCTCGTTTGAGTAGCATGAATCCCGATGGGACAATCCACACAGCACCTGTCTTTTTCAAATATGACAATGGTGACATCCTCATTGGAACACAGGAGGTGACACGCAAGGTCAGAAATTCCAGGCAAAATCCAAATGTCACTGTGCTGATTGACAACCAGGCTCCTCCTTATAAAGGCGTTGTCATCTATGGTGAAGCGGAACTTGATTACGAAGATGTGATCGCGAAACGGATCTCGATTTTTGAACGCTACATGCCCAGTGAGAACGCTCGAGGATTGGCAACAGGTCTGGCCAACAACTACGAGCCAGTAATCATTCGCGTTAAGCCAAGTCACGTGATTTCTTACGATTACTCGAAGCAAGGCTTTATTTAGACAAGCCTTGCCAACCCAAAGTAAAACTCATTGCAGGCCGCCCGCCAGCTGGCAGCGATTCATTTTCTAGCAGCCCGACAGTCGGTGGCGTTGGCGAGGGGAGGCAGCAAGTAACCACGCTTTATGCGCTTTCTTATAGTGGCCCGACCCTGTTGATTGACCAATGGTCTCACCAATGAAGATTCGACTCGCACAGCTTGATGATCTCCCCGCGATTGTGGATATTTACAATCAGGCGATACTGTCGAAGCAGTCCACGGGAGATACACAGTCGCTGCGAGTCGCGGACAGGATGACATGGTTCGGGGAACATCGTCCTGATGCACATCCCATCTTTGTGGCGGAAGTGGAAGGCCAAGTGGCAGGTTGGTGTAGCTTAAGTGCGTACCGGCCGGGTCGTGCGGCGCTCCGCTTTACGGCAGAGATCAGCTATTACATTGCGCTTGCGTATCATCGCCAGGGAATCGGGGCAGCGTTAATCGAGCACGCAGTGGCGGCTTGCCCCGGGCTCCTGATCAGGCATCTGTTTGCCATTGTCTTGGAAGGCAATGAAGCCAGTCTCAAATTGTTGGAGAAAATGGACTTTGAACAATGGGGTTACCTGCCGAGAGTGGCTGACTTTGATGGAAAAGAGGTGGGACATCTTTACTACGGGCGGCACCTGTAAGATGCGGATGCACATCGCGCGTATAATGCTGAATAACACCCCGCACGGGGATATTTTACAACGTTGGTCTGTATAACTCATGGTAGGGCCCCCTTCGGCTATCAGTACCGCGATTGACAAACCAGAACGCACGTTCTACAATAACACAGTACGCTAATTTCACGAGGCGGCGATTGACAGCCTTCTCAAATCCCCAATAGGAGATGATCTATGAGCGATGTTGAAGAAGACTCTGCCAGGACGAATGCTTGGCCCCACGGAATTTTCGCAATAACCCTATTTACTGAGAACCTTGAGCAGGCGAAAGAGTTCTATCAGAATGCTTTTGGTCTCCCAATCGATTATGAAGATTCCAACTCAGCCGTATTCAAATTTGGTGGCACCGTAGTCAACTTATTAAAGATTACAGAAGCCAATGGACTTATCGAACCTGCCAAAGTGGCGAATCGCGAGTCTGGAGCCCGCTATATGTTCACAATCAGTGTTGATGATGTGGATGCGATGTGTGCCGAGTTGGTCAGCCGCGGAGTAAAACTACTGAATGGTCCAATGGATCGACCTTGGGGTATTCGTACGGCTAGTTTCATGGATCCTGCAGGCCACATCTGGGAGATTGCCAAATAAACCATCTCGAACTCGATGAGCAGCTCAACAAAGCGTGCAGCCCACCAACGGGTACCCCGCAGAAACTGCCGCCCGTAGAAACGGCATGCGGGGCTTTCCTACTCGGGAAGCACACCCTAAGGATGCTACGCGAACACCAGCTGTTGGGCGTTTGGCTAACAAAATACAAAGTGGTTGGACAAACAGCAGGTGGCAATCGGACCATGTCAATCAATTGATGATAAAGGTATAACAATTCAAACTTTAGAGGAGCCTCCACACATGCCAGAAATGCAATCAAATTTAGTAAGAGATGGCAAAGGCGGGCAAATTAAATTTCCAATTTTTATTTCACAAGCCGATATGGATCTGATCGAAAAAGAATTTGTTGTAAAGGATGGCGATGTTTTTGTAGTCACGTATCCGCGTTCGGGCACGACCTGGACAGAGCAAATAGTGCATCTTTTGGTGAACAAAGGCGAGCAAGGTGAGCAACGCCTCACAGACGCGGTGCCTTGGCTGGAGACCTTACCTCATCGTCCCAATGGCATGATCGAATTTTTGAATACAATGCCGCAACGCCGCCTGTTCACGAGTCATTTGCCTTACCCACTTATGCCTCAACTCAACAACACAACTGCAAAAATTATTTATGTGGCACGCAACCCCAAGGACGTGGCGATCTCAACTTATTTTCACAATCAAAGCAAACTCGGCTATGAAGGCACTTGGGATGAACATTTCCAACTTTTTCTGAATAACGATGTGGGGTTCGGTCCATATTTTGATCACGTCCTGCCGTGGTGGCAAGCCAGTCAAAAAGATGAGCGCATTCTATTCATGAAGTATGAGGATATGAAGCACGACCACGCTGGCAGCGTCGCCAGGCTCGCCTCCTTTTTGGACCTGCAAATTGATCCACAATTAATAGACACGGCCGTCGCCCTGAGCAGTTTCAAATCCATGACATCGAACGAGACCACCAACTTTGAGTGGATACCCCAAAAAGCGGACAAACCAAAACATTTCCGCAAGGGAGATATCGGTGATTGGAGAAATCACTTCAGTGCCGAACAAAGCCAGCAAATGGATGACGTATTCATGAAGAAGATGAAAGACAGCGGTCTGCAATTCGATTTTGGAGATAGCGTTATCCTATCATAACCGTGAAATCACACCTGGGCAAACTCTCATGAATGATATAGATACCAGCGCATTCGATCAAGCACTGGTCGGCATTGCAGACCAGGAAATTGTTATTCTCGAGGCTCGGATTCGAGCCGCACAACTTAGCGCAGACTTGACTGCCCTGGAGGATCTAATCTCTGACGACCTCCTATTCACGGGTCCGGACGGCCAACTCGGAACAAAGGAGCAAGACATTGAGGCATATCGCTCAGGCACTGTCAAGTTTATGGCGCACGTTCCGGAAGAGCTTCGCATCCGTCGCGTAAGTGCAGACGTAGCCATCTCGTCGCTTCGTGCTCAACTTACGGTGGATGTCGCTGGAAATCTCTCTCGCGGCACCTACCGCTACACTCGGGTATGGGCCCGTGAGGACGGCAGAGCATGGCGCGTCGTAGGCGGGCATGTAAGTTTGGTCAACTCATGATGAAAACTTTGTCTGCCATCCGTGAGCAGGAAAGAACCAATCCAATAGGAAATAACTCCGTTATCCATTAAAAATCAAGGTGGCACCTTCACAAGCAACCACCTTGATTGCTTCATCCATGTTTGCTGGCAGATGGGAAGCTTGAAATGGGGATGAAGTGGAATCAGCATCAGCCTGCTTGAAGCGGAGCTACGCCCACTCGATCCAGCCGGCGTTTCGCCTCTTCGTAGACATTTGCTGGAAGAGGCCCCTGTTCGACGGCAGCAATATTTTCCTGCAGATGCTCCGGATAGAGTGTGCCCACAATGATGGTATGGGCATGCGGATGCGCTAGCGTGAAGCGCAGGAGGAAGGCAGTGCGGCTTTCCCCTGGCTCGCGCAGTTCATCCAAATTCGCTTCCTCAAATTTCGTCCAGCGATTTTCATTCCCTAGCCCAACGCCCACCTCGCCCCTGGCGACGCCACCGCGGATGATCGTCCCAATGCCCGCCTCGGCTGCACGGCTGATCCAATCCTCATGGTCCCGTTCTAAAGCGGAATACGGGATCTGGAAGGTATCGAACACGCCCCACTGGAGATAAACCGGCAGGTGAGGCAAAGTGGTGGAGATACTGATGAATCGCACTTTCCCCTGCTGCTGCATTTCTTTGAGAGCCTCCACCAATTGATTTTTCTCTGTTTCTTCCACGGGCGGATTGTGCAGCTGCAAAATGTCGACATAGTCGGTTTTCATGCGCTGGAGGCTTTCCTCTAATCCGCGGAACAGATTATCTCGTGTCCAAATATGCGGGGTATCATCTGTGTTCTCATCCTTGCGAACCACCGTGCAGCCACACTTTGTGGCTAGGTAAAATTCCTTTCGACGGTGAGCGATATATTTGCCAATGAATTCTTCACTCCGACCGTAGTCATTGGCTGTGTCTATGAAATTGATTCCTTCATCGAGTACAGCATTCAGAATGGTTTCGGCCTGCCGATCCG
>DASWEH010000451.1:0-9640 GCA_036394895.1 Anaerolineales bacterium | reverse complement strand
TACACCCAGGAATATGTTCGGCAATATCGTCTGTAAGCATGATATGAGCAGGTCCTCCCGGGGAATTCGCTACACATTCTGCTATGGGGCCATCTCCCGGAGGCTGAACGTTTGGACCTCCGATCCCACAATGATCGGAGGTTCTAAACGAATTCACCAAGTAATGTAACCAATGCGGGTCTGGCCGCGCATCATCGTCAATATAGGCAACAATTTCTCCACGAGATTCGCTCAGTCCAGTATTGCGCGCAGCACTAAGCCCTGTTGGAGCTGTCTGTATGACCCGGAACCCGGATTGCTGCGCAATTTTGCTTGTCAACCCATCCGTGGATCCGTTGTCGACAATGATCACTTCATAGTTTGGATATTCGAGCTGCTTCAAGCCCATAACGGTATCTTGCAAAGTCCGGCTCCCATTGTAAGTACATACCACCACGGAAACCATAGGCCACGCTTCATCCACTGGGAAGGGAAGTTCCTGATAAGCGCGGCTGATACTGCTGAGAGCAGGTTTCGGCTCTCGGTCGCGACTGGTCAATCCAAAATTCCAATCCAGTACATCTTCGCCAGAGCGATACCATTCGTCCGTCCAAGCATAAACAAACGTCCCAGCACAACTCGCTCCAAATGCCGTTTTCACCTGCCACGCTAAGGCCTCAGCCTGCCTGTCCAATCCATTCCGGATGCTATCCATCCCAACCTCGCTCAGAACCAAGGGACGATCTCCGGCAATTGTCTGTAATTTAGGAAGGTAGGACTCCAGGTGTTCCTGCATCTCCAGGTACACGTTGAGGCATATCAGATCCAGAAAGGGTAAATTGAGATACTCAGTGGAGGGATAATTAACATACGTCACCAATCCATCCGGGTCTTCTCTTTTGACAGTCTTATAAAGTTCATAAAGAAAGCTTTCGATCTTTTTCCGCCCATGCCACCTTACCACCGAAGCAGCAATTTCATTCCCAATAGCATAAAATAATACGGCGGGATGGCCCGCACACTCACGCACTCCCTCCATTACGATTTTCTCTGGGCTTGGAGCGCCTTTTTGATCAGTCAGATAGCCGGTATATCTTTCCATGGGCAGTCCGACCATCACATAAAGGTGGTGCTTGGAAGCAATATCCAACAGCCAGCGAGGTGGCGCCGTGTAGGTGCGGATGGCGTTGAAACCATGGGCCGCCATCATCGCGAAATCCTTTTCTACTATTTCAGGTTCGGGGTATTCTTCACCGCTCAATCTTGGTTTGAAGGTTCCATAGGTTACCCCACGTATATAGAACTTATCTTCACCCAGTTTCAGGAATTTTCCGGATACTTGAGGACGAAAACCTGGTTCTGCATGCATTGTGCTTTGCCTTTAAGGACTGAGTTGAGTCAAGTATCGATGACCCGCAGTCAACATGTAGATTTTCCGCCCATTGATCGTCTGGTCTGGGGAAAATACCCCCAGGTTGGGTAGCTCGGCCGTGATTACATGGGCTACGACGACAGAGACCGAGACTTAGATTCATGTTGAAAGGGCAGATCCTGTTGGCATCGTTGGTTTGGATGTGGCCAGCTGACAATATTGGCTTCGACGGAACACTTTCTAATTGTTGGCTTGAGGTGGTTAGGGTTTTTATAGTTCCTCAAGCCTGATTCGAAACTCCTCCGCAAGTTTACAAATCCTCCTTCAGGAATAACATTCCTTCATTGGCTTCGTTAGGAACTTCAAAGGGGATTTCCCTTCGGATGGAAAGCCCCGATAGTTGTTGACATAGACAAAATCCATGTTTACTGGAGTTTCTGATGAAAGTTACAACACTTGATGAATTACTTGAAGATGAGTTGAAGGATATTTACAGCGCCGAGACTCAGCTGATCAAGGCACTGCCCAAGATGGCGAAGGCTTCTGAATCCAATGACTTGCGTGCTGCGTTCGAAAAGCATTTGGAACAAACCCGCGTTCACGCACAACGCATCGAAGAGATCTGCAGTGATTTGAAAGCCACGCCTCAGGGGAAAAATTGCGCGGGGATGGAAGGATTGATCAAAGAAGGCGAGGAAATCATTCAGAGTGATGCAGAATCTGAGCCCAAGCAAGCGGCGTTGATCGGAGCCGCTCAGCGTGTGGAACACTATGAGATCGCCGCGTACGGTACGGCACGCGCCCATGCCAGGCAATTGGGATATTTAAAAGCTGTTGACCTTTTGAGTCAAACCCTGGAGGAGGAAAAAGACACGGACAAGAAGTTAACAAAAGTGGCAGAAAACCGCGTGAATGTAAAAGCTGCCATGAGCAGTGAAACGATGGATTTCAAAAAATAAAATCGGCTCTCCCGTACGTGGCGAGAAAAAAGCTCAAACACGAGGGACACTACACGTGCACTGCGTGCCGGCGCATGTGTAGCAAATCCTGCGTTTGGTGCAGTGCAGGTGAGTACACAAAGGGGGAACAAGGCGCACTTCTAGGGGCTTTTTTCCTTCGTGACCTTTGTGTACTTCCCTGGCACCGTACGGCTTAAGCCGTACCAGGGCAGGTGTGTAGCTAGAAAGGTTTTCCCGTTAAAAACGGGAGAGCCATAACATCTTATTCTTTCCTTTGCTTTCAGAAGGCTTGAAAGGTCGTAACTATGACCAAATCTCTATCTCAAAATTGGTGGCTGGTTTTCTTGCGAGGTGTACTGGCAATCTTATTTGGAGTTTTGGCATTTGTATGGCCCGCAATTACCTGGCTGACTTTGATTGTTATGTTTGGCGTCTATGCAATTGTCGATGGGATCGTTGCCATTGTGACTGGCCTATCGCGGACCAGAGAATCGTCGCGCTGGTGGGTTTTCCTGGTTGAAGGATTGATTGATATTGGGGCAGGAATTGTCGCCCTAGTATGGCCGGGCGTAACATCCCTCGTTCTGATCTACATGATCGCGAGTTGGGCAGTCATTACGGGCCTTCTGGAGATTGCAGCGGCAATCCGTTTGCGGAATGAGATCTCCAATGAATGGATGTTGGGGCTAGGCGGGCTGGTCTCAATTGGATTGGGCGTCCTTCTTTTCTTCCAACCCGCGGCTGGTGGACTCGCCATCATTTGGACGATCGCAGCCTACGCGTTGATCTTCGGTATCCTTTTGGTCATTCTGGGTTTCCGTCTCAGAAACTGGAAAACACCCGACATGCGCGAACCGATCGCGTCCATGCGATAGATTTAATCGAATCATAAACCCGCCCAAAGTTTGACTTTGGGCGGGTTTATGATTCAGAAGTTTAATTTGTTAACGGTGCAGTTTTAGTCCAGCCTCTTTAAGCCGCTCGCACAAAACTTGAATGACCGCCAGACTCACATCGGGTCGGTCCCGAAGAAGTGACTCGAAACTCTTCTGATTTATGCAGAGTGTATGAACATTCCCCACTGCTGCTACGCTCGCGCTGCGTGGCTCTTTGCTAATGAGTGCCATCTCACCGATAAAATCGCCTACTTTGCGCCGCGCCAGCTCAACCTCTTTATTATCTTTGGATGCAATCACACGCACCTCTCCGGAAGCAATAATGAACATTACATCGCCTACCTCACCCTGTCGCACAATGATGTCATCATTACTGAACGAGACTTCCTCTGCAATCGCGGCTACTTGTTTAATGTCGGCTGGGGAGAGGTTCGCAAAAAGCGGGACGCGCTTGAAAAACAAGATCCGTTCCATTAAAGAAAGAGTCGCGATATTTTCCATTTCAATTTCTCCAAGTTTATGAGCCGCGAACAAGGCACAGTCCCTAATCCAGGAATCGTCATCAGCAATCAATCGCCCCCAGTCGGCTTTCCCATCGGGCGCGGATTCTTCTTCCCATAATCGCATCAGTGGCCGGATAATGCTTCGCCTGCGGGAGTTGAGAGATTCCAATGCTTCGATCACATTCGCGCGTTGAGCGGAGTTATGCATCTCCAGAATCTCGATGGCGAGATTCATCGAGTCCCGATCTCCTAACAGACCAATCGCACGCAACGCGCGGACGCCGTATCCGTTTGATTTTTTCTGCAGGGATTCGAGCAGAAGTCCAATTGCTTCATTCGAAGCCTCAGCCTTGACGCCGCGCATCAAAGCATCATATTCCACCGCTCGAGAGACTGCCGCCCGTGCATATTCTTCGATGGGCTTTTGAGGTGGCATTGGCAACTGCTGCAATGCAAGCAACGCGCCTTCCTCCTGCTTCGGTTTTTGCAATGCAGTGAGCACAGATTCCAGTACGGGCTGACCAATTTTGGCTAGCAGATCTGCAGCCGCCTCGCGAACGGACACATCCACATGACCCAACCCCTCGATAAGATAAGATATGGATTTTGCAGGATCAATTTTTGTTAGCGAGGCCAAGATCACGCGTCGAATCATGACTGGAAGTTGGCGGTCTTTCAATTCATTCACCAAAAATACGAACGCTTCGGTGTCTCCCCATTCTCCCATGGCAATAATGGCATTCTCACGCTCAGAGAGTTCTCCCAGCGCGGCGGTATAACGGAGGAAGGATTTTGCCCGGGCAACATTGCACCCAACCTTTAGCAAGGCAGACGCCGCCCGTGTACTAACCCGCGAGTCTGCGTCATCCAGCATTGGATTGAGATACTCTTCAAGTTGGGAAGGAGAAATGGCTAATCCTGAAAGGGCCGCGACCGCCTCGAAACGGACATCCGGCTCAGGGTCCCGTACTGAGGCTGCGATCCGATCTATAGCAGAAGTTGTTTTCGTCTGAGCCAGGGCGCGTAAACAGGAAGCACGTACAAGCGCATCCAGATCGTTTAATCCATTAAGGAGAGGAGCTTCTGCTTCCGGGAGGGAGAGATGCCCAAGAATTTCCGCAGAGACGCGTCGAATGATAGGATCAGGATCGGCCAGGCCGTTCAGCGCGGCGCGGACCGCGGCAGCGTCCTGCCTGAAACCACCAAAGGGTTGTTCCTCACTGTAAAAGAGATGCGGATTGCCAGCCTGCAACGCTTCGATCAAGGCTTCGTTATAACCGCCTCGAGCACGCTGAATTGCAAACGTACATAGCGCCGCGGCAATCAATCCCACAACATAAAGCTGTTGAGGAGCCAGCGTTTGTTCGCCGATGATGAGGATGGCGCCGGCGATGAAAACCCCGGCCTGTTCAGGCACACCATCAATGAATGTCCGGACCTGGTCGCGGCGTTCACCTGGCACGACGTTGAACATAGCTTGATAGGCGGGATCAGCAATGCCGGAGAGCCAAAGCATTTGTATGAATCGAAACGAAACAACAATCGCAAAGATAGGGAAGAGCGCCAGGCTGGCAAACCCGACCAGATAGATGATCGTAAAGACAAGGATACAGAACATAATGCCAAAGCGAGCGAAGAGACGATTGGCAAAAAAAAGGGAAGCCAAAAATGCTGCAGCAGTGCTGATGCCATTGAACAGACCGAGGAAGGCGGCCAGGTTTTCCTCGGTTACATATTGCTCGGTTGCTGCGCGTGAAAAAGGGAGAGAGATCGAAAAGTAAAGAACTGAAAATAAGATTGCTGAAAGCGAAATCCAGCGCATCAGTCTTGATTTTCGCACATACCGGTAACCTTGTTGCATTTCATGAATCAGGGTTGGCTGCTTTTGCCTGGATTTAGCAGTTGGCAGTGCCGGAAGCTGTTGGCTACGCAAAAGAGTCCGGCTCAAAAGAAATGCCAACAGCATCGTGCCTGCCCAGACGAGAAGTAAATTTTCGATGCCAATTGTGTTGACGAGCACGCCTGTCACAAATCCGCCGATGACTTGTCCCAGGATACGGCTTGCATTGAAAAGCGGAAAGAGTCGCTTGGCCTGGCGTGTATCACAAACGACACCTGCGATACCCCAAACCAGGATACCTATCAGGAAGTTGAGAATTTCCTTTCCAAGCCACAACGCTGGATATAACCAACTCAGTTTGGTGAATAGAGCAAGCCGCGCAAGGATCAAAATGGCTGCGATAAAGAGAGGAATGGAGATGTACAGAATACGACGGGGAATGCTCCCCAGGGCAGCGCTGAACCCGAAGGACATGATCATGCTGGTGATGCCCAACCCGACGAACATGTAAGGGAGATATTCAACTCCGAAGCGAGCGAAGAAAAGCGCCTCGATGCCTGTTCCCCCTAATGCCGCACCCATCGCAGTGAATAGCATGATGCCAATCATCAGCGAAGCCATGCGGCTTTCGCCTGATCGGATGGAAAGTGCCCGTATGAGACGGGTCATTCAGTGTTCAACGAGTTATCCACAGGACTGCTTCGCTGGTCCACAGGACTGCTTCGCTTATATTCTTCCCCGGCAAGTTGCGCAGCTTTCTGTACTCCTTGATCATATTTAAACTGCTTCAGGATGACGATTTGCCCGATGATGCGACGCAGCCAGCGCGGACCAGGGACATGAACTCGTGAATAGTTTTGGACTCGCGTCCCTCCACCTGGAAGCGGTTCAAGCCGAAAGGTTTCACTAAACCTCTTTTTTCCGTTCTCAAATGACTCCGTGGTGGAATATTCAAATGGACGCCAATCCAGGGTAACCTCTGTGCTAAGCGATTTTCCATGGGCGCAATGATTACTTGCTCCGCTACCCGCGCGGCCTTTCGGCCTATCCCCGCTGTACCAATGCACGCCGCCACTCCAGAGGTTTCGCTTGCTGGGGTCTTGGAGCCATTCCCAAGTCACAGGAGGAGGTGTAGGAAAATCCACAGTGAATTGAATATCAGCTTCGTTTTCTGTGATAACGACATGCCGCGCCTCTTTCAGTGCATCATAGCGACGGTGCATATCTATATTAATCGTTTTAATTTCGCCGAGATGCTCATACGATTCCATTTGTTCATAGGTCTCTTCCAGTTTCAAATTCAAATGAGCCAGGCAGGGTTCCGTGATCATCAGGTAGGCTCTCCAGCCTGTCGCGTCTGAAACATGGTTCTTGGATAGGCGATGGATTAGATTTACATCCGAGCCGACCATCTCGCGGATATTGCGTACCTGCTGGATGATGTAATCCCCATGATGGACGATGAATTTAAGATCAAGGCTGGGAATATTTTGGCAAGCCCGGCATGTGCAGGTGGTAGCACGCTTGATGCTGGTCTGGCGGTCACGAAATGCCAGGTAGGTGGCTTCGATCAATTCCAGGATCGTTTCGCCGCGCGAAATGAGTGCTTCAGGCGCGTAGGCAAAGACTGCATCCCCTTCCAATTTATGAATGGTCAGGAGTTTTTCGATCTGCGTGCAAATGGTCTCCAGCAGATCGCTAAGGATTTCATGCGAGTGATCGAGTTCTGTCCCCGCCACAAAAGAGGTATAGCCCGAAATATCGGCGAGCACTAGATAACCATGCTGAGTCGTTGCACTCATAAGACTGTTACCGCTTATCTTGTTAATAAGTATACGTTTTAAGCCAAAATTTACATTTCAAATTTACATACGCATGGCAATCATGCGTGCGGCACTCTGTAATTCCAGCCGAGAATTGTCGTGATTATACCAGCGGCAAATATACGCCTAAGATGTTGAATTCATTGCGCTTGCTGTACTCAGGTTGATGTTACCCACTTGGTAAAGACTAGGGTGCCGGCGGCGTTGCCGTGATGGGCGCGAGGGTGATTCCAAGCAGCCGCACTATTTCGAGCGAATAAAGATCGTGCTCCTTGCGGGCGTTCTCCAAGCCTGCGTTGAGCTCTTCCTGGCTAGCGCCTCCCACCAATGCGATCAGCGTTTGAATCATCAAATTCATATGGTTGAGTTGATGGGTCTTGAGGGCGCCCAGGCAGGTTGGGATCTGTGAATCCTCCGCCTCACGACGAATGCGCTGCAAATTGGAGATGATATCCGGCAGTTGTTGTGCAGGTGTACTAGATGCCAGTTGCGATGCGTTGTCGAAGTCGCGCATCAGGTCATTGAGTCCCTGCACGGTAGTAGGCAGGTTTTCAGAGGAACATGGATCATCGGTGTTGGTTGTGCTGGTGGTAAGAGCCTTAGGCTGGGTTGCTATCGGTTGACCCCCACAAGCAGACGTGATCAAAAGAATGAGAAGAAATAAATACAAAACAATTTTTTTCAGCATGTCTGGCATTATAACAAAATTGAGGGATGGCATTTGCCATCCCTCGATGAATGGAATGTTCGGTGAATTTTACTTTTTTACCAGCACATCGCTCTTGATCGTTACAGAGACCCAGTTCGCGGTAGGCCATAGATTATGGCTTCTTGGTATTGTGGGATTTTGCCGTAGGATTCGGTTTCTTGGTGGACCTTGTTTGGCGCGTGTTGGGTTGAGAATTAGGAGTGTTCAGTGCCGGGGTGTATTGTGGGGTCTCGCTGTAGGTTTCGGTTTCTTGGTGGACCTTGTTTGGGGTGTGTTGGGTTGAGAATTAGGAGTGTTCACTCCTGGGGTGTTTTGTGAACTTTGAGGTGTCTTCGTCGGCGCGAGGAAAATGGGAGAAGAGGTGGCGTTCGCAACGGCAGTCAGTTGGTAGGAGATGCTGACGGGAAGAATAGGCATATCCGCCATGTAATAAGCATATTCATAGGCAGTCTTTGCACCGCACTCGCCGGGGATCGCATCTACCGTTCCGTTCGCATCCTGGTCAATTCCATTCAGGATTTGATTCGACAAAGTCACCAAGTCATCGATGGCTCCTGATACCTCTGTCTCAGAGGTAGAGGTGAGGATTATCAGGAGAAGACTTCGTAATTGCGGCACCCAGAGCGTCAGATTTTGTGCGCAGGTTTTGACGATTTCCCCATTTTCAATCATGTATTGAGTTGCGCCTGTGGTGCCGACTGTGTAATCCGCTTCCGCCTGGACCGCCTGGATATACCCAAAGCTGTTGCCATTCAGTAAAAGTCCGTAGGGATCAACGGGATCTGCTGTTTGCCCGTCACCATTCCAATCCTTGTTGTCCCCACTTTGAGCGCCAGCCAGAAGGATTAATGCTTCTTCGCCTTTTTGCAAGGCACCAGCTTTGTCGCCGCCTTGATATGCCGTTTGCATGCTCCCAGCAAGTTCATCGATGCTCTGGACATCTGAATAGAGACCCTGGATCAGTGCGTTTTCATTTGGTGCCGCGGGGAAGGACGATAGCAGGTAACGGACATGAGTCAAACCTTCTTCGGGGAACGTGAAGGAATAGGCAATCAGCCCGGAGGGTTCAGGTTTAGGGTCAGGCTTGGGCTCAATCGTAATTTCAACCTTATCGTAAAGGGTTAGCAAATTAAAGCCCTCGGGTTCTGAAAATATCAATTCACCTTTCCCATTATTATCTGGAGAAAAGCTGCCGAGGCTGAGTCGCTCATCCGCACCGATCAACCAGATTTGATATTGACTCCCTGGCGGGGGAGCGCCCATTGCACGGGCAATCAACGTTGCCTGGTCCGCGGCCCCAGCCTTGTTTTGAAAACGTAGAATTGCGATAGGACCCGAGGGGAGGACCGCCGCTAAAGAGCTTGTGGAGGTTGCGGAAGGAACTGAGTCGGTCGCAGAAGGAATGGTTGCAGTAACAGTTAGAGAAGGTGAAGAGGGGAGACCATTCAGGATAAAGAATCCGCTGAGTGCAATAGCCAGGATCATTACTCCCAGAATAGCGGTGCGAATCCAGCGCGGTCTTGGTTGTGGTTGCGCAGGTGATTCCACAGTTACAGGAG
>DASWEH010000450.1:0-4946 GCA_036394895.1 Anaerolineales bacterium | reverse complement strand
ATCCACAGCCTCTTCAATATTGCGCACATGCAAATGGATGTGTCCCATACGTGTTTCAGGTGGAATCGACACATCCAAGCGATCATCTTCCTTTAGATGACTCAATAACGCATTTACATCCAAGGGCTCGCGCCCATCGCTGAGGCTTCCATCCGCGCGGCGTGTTTCATACACTCCGTGCGCCAGCGTCCATGTGCCATCCTCAGGCGATTCGGTATAGAGCTCGATGCCATTGCCTTCCGGGTCATCGAGATAAGTCGTCTTCGTCATAATGTGGTCGGTCGGGTAGTTCGGATATTTCAAGACGAACAAGCGTGCGATGGCACGCGCCAGTTCACGGCGATCCGGGAATAAGACTGCAAAGTGATAAAGTCCTGTCACGCGGCCATAGCGTTTGAAGTCCGGTTGTTCCACTAAGCGAAGAAGATCCGCCTCACCGGCTCCCAACCCCGCCTGATTTCCTTCACGCCAGTGCAATTTGAATCTCAGCACTTGTTGATAAAAGGTGAGCTGATTTTCAAGGTCCGCGACATTCAGTGAAACGGTTCCAACATGGGTAGCAGGATTGATAGAAAACTCTGTTTTGGTTTCTGAATTTGGTAAAACGCTCATAGCTATCTCCTTACCCAATTAAGACGAGCGGTTATCATAGATTCTTTCTATTGATTTCCGCTAACAGTTAATTTGATTAACATATATACTGTGATAAAACCTGCCACAACGTGCATGATCATCAAGGTAATGGCATAGGGCCAGCCAGCGCCTGGGAATGGTGCAGAGGCAGCGGCAAGATCAGGTAAAAAACTTATAACCAGAAATACGGACGAGATGATGAGGTAGGTGCGGACCGGATTTTTTGTAAAGCGAGCCACCAGCGCAAACACAAAAACTGCGGCTGTACAAAGAATAACTGTCAGAAGAATTGAAATGATGATCATCTCAAGTCCTGGACCATAAGGCGGAGCCAGGATTGTCATCGCAAGGCTACGCACCATTAATACGCCGATAACAGCGGCAAGAACTGTCAACGGCCCAACCCACCAAAGTTTACGGACTTGAACAGATGAAGTAAGGGCGGTCATGATTTTCTCCTTATTGTTTTAAATTCAAGAGATGGGGTCAAAAACCCAATTCTTCCTTCACAATGATCATGGTAATGCGGTTCGGACGAATCTCATGATTGACAATCAGCACCTTGTTGACTCCCGTTCCTGTATTGTATAACTGCCGCATGTGTTCTGTTTCGAGGGGCAGGTCATATTCGTAGATACGCCTCATCCCTTCATCGAGATCTTTAACAAGTTTCTGCGCGCCAACAACCCAGATAACCTTTCCAGCACTGGAAGCATACGGGCCAAGCTGACTGCCTGTGTTCGAGGCGATCAAAACCTGTCCATCCTCCGTCACGGCGTGGACACTCCCTGCTGTGTAATCGGGCGCCCCACCGAGCTTGCGGATTTCTCTGCCTTGCGTCGCGCGGTTCATCGCAAACATCTTTGGGCGTATGGCTTCAAAACGTCCGGATTTGTCAATCACATCTTTGATCCCAAGCGTTTCCAATGTGACAGAAGCGCCGAGGAAAACCTCTGCTCCATCTGGAATCAGTTCAAAGAAAATACGTTTGGCTTCTTCTCTATTCTCGGCAATGACAACGTGAATACCATTTGCTTCAAGAGCTTTGGCAGTACGTTCAATTTGTTCATCACTTGCCAAGGTCGCGAACTCCTGATTTGGAGTCAGTTCCGAATCAACTTTCGTTTGGATTAACATTCATTTCCTTTTCTTCAATTCAATTATTGTTTCCAGTTTGCAGAAGGATACGCCCTCGGCCATGACCTGCCTGACTTAGTTCCTGTGCCTGACGAGCATCAGACAGCGGGAAAACCGCACCAACGACCGGCGTAAGCTGCTTAGATTCGATCAACTCTGAAATCTGTTTCAACTTATCTGTGGAAGCGCGCCCTGCACCCATAGCTCGTATATTTTGCGCCTTGCCTGCATCCTCAGCAAGACGTGCGGCAACCGTCACAAAGATGCCACCAGGCCGGATCACCTGAAATGACCGTTCCGGCAGATCGCCTCCGACTGTATCAATAACAGCATCCATATCTTTTAGAACGGTTTCAAAGCGCGTCGCATTGTAGTCAATCACATTTTCTGCGCCGAGAGAACGGACAAACTCAAGGTTATGTGCTGAAGCCGTCCCCGTAATGTGTGCGCCTTTCCATTTCGCCAACTGTACGGCATACGAACCGACTCCGCCTGCCGCGCCATGGATAAGGACTCTTTGCCCTGCTTCGACATTGGCAGCATCAATCACGGCTCCCCATGCGGTAAGAACACCCATCGGAACCGCGGCTGCCTGTTCAAACGTGAGTCCCGCCGGTTTGGGTTGTACATCATTTGCCGACGCTAGAGCATACTCAGCATACCCGCCCGTGAGGATGCCGTAAACCTCATCCCCTTTCTTAAACATAGTAACGTTTGCACCAACAGCTTCGATGATTCCCGAACCCTCCAATCCCGGAGTCCACGGAAATTGAAGTGGCATGAATTGTTTATATAAACCAGCGCGATATTTCCAATCCGCAGGGTTGACGCCCGCGGCGTCGAGTCGGATCAACACCTGATCGGCGTTGGGTTCTGGGCGTGGCACCTGCTCGAGTACCAGTACTTCCGGTCCGCCGTAGTCGTGAGCTTGAATCGCTTGCATAGTTGTGCTTGCCATAAAATACTCCTAATAGTTTTTCATTAAGTACTTCGAATGTAGGATACAAACAAATTACCGTTAGCTCAATATCTTAATCGCACTTGCCCAATTTGTGCCGAGAGTGCCCAGAGTGGCAATGTGGAGGAGTTGCATGCCTTCAATTTGGCGGGCGCGATTTAACGGACCCGTATCCACAGGTCGCATGCCACCATCTTTCACTAGCTGCGCAACTTTTTTCTTTGCGTCCGTATCGTCGCCGGCAATAAACACATCGAGTGGTTTACCACCTACTTGGCCCGCCAAGAGCGTACTTGCATACGTTGTGTTGAAAGCTTTCACAACATTTGCTCCAGGAGCAATCGCCTTTGCCACATCTTCCGCAGAGGAAGTGTTGGGTGCAGTGGCGAGTCCATCATAGGTGGAATTCACCGGATTGGCGATATCTACGACAGTTTTGCCTTCCAGCTTTGCGCCAAGTTGTTTGGCGACCTCGATATTACTTCCATACCACAGGGCAAGCACGACCACATCCCCAAGTTCCACATCAGCAAGATCCGCAGTTGAAATCTTTGCATCTTGCTGTGCGGTGGGCTTTACTTCTTCAGCAGCCTTTTTAGCACTCTCTAAGGTCTTTCCCACAAAAGTGACTGAGTGTCCGCCAGCTACCGCGCGAGTGCCGATGGCACGTCCCATCTTTCCGGGACCAATAATTGTTACGTTCATCTTGACTCTCCTTATGAGTTATGATATTATACATTTGTTGCCTAAACAACAGATGTTGTCTAATTTACTCCTCTTACCTTATGAGGTCAACCATCAAAATAGCGAATCTGTTGGATAAGCAACACTGGAGCCAAAATGTTGTCTAACCCCAAAGAAGAAAAACTTGACCCCCGCGTCAAACGGACTCGCAACCTGATCCTGCAATCCTTCAGCGACCTCCTGGCTGAGAAGGGTTTTGAGTCGATTTCCGTGCGGGATGTGACCGAGAAGGCCCAGATCAACCGTGCCACCTTTTACGCGCACTTTGTAGATAAATATAAATTGCTCGACTATTGGATCAGCCAGGTTTTCATGCAGGAAATTGATAAGCGCATGCTAAATGCCTGCCATTACACTCCAGAGAATCTGCGAAATTTGATCCTGGCGGTTTGCGAATTCCTTTCCCATTTACATGGGGACTGCGCCCAGCCGCACCTTCAATTCGAAGCCCTGATCGAAAGTCAGATCAAAAAACAAATTTACGAATTGCTGACTGTTTGGCTGCAACAATCTAAAGCTCGTATCTCAACGGAAATCCCCGCCACAGTGGCAACCTGGGCGATCTATGGATTGGCTTCGCACTGGAGTCATGGCACACCTGCCCGGGCGGCCGGTGCCAGGGAAAAACAGCCTAGTCTTGAGAAATTTGTGGATGAAGCTTTCCCGCTTGTCGCTGTAAATCTTGAGCAATTTGCATAAAAATTTAGAACAATCACAAAACATCCGAAGCACATGTACTTCGGATGTTTTGTTTAATTCATCAATTTGACAGGGAATCGTTCTCGGTTATAATTCAGTGACTGAATTTTGGATAATATGGAATCGTCAAACGAAGAGCTCCGCGAACTTACCCTCCTAGAAAACATAGAGAATGACCCGGATGTAAATCAGTCCACGCTTGCTACGCAATTGGGTGTGGCAGTTGGCACTGTGAATTGGCATCTAAAGCGGCTGATCGCCAAAGGCTATGTCAAAGTCAAGCGTGCCGAACGCAAGAAACTGCGCTATATCATCACGCCAGAAGGCATCGCCTTGCGTGCCCGTCTGGCGGTGGATTATGTGGAGCGGTCGTTTTCTCTTTATCGAAAAACCCGTCAGCGTGTGAGTGAATATCTCTCGCAGGTGAAAGCGGCTGGATATGATCGCGTCAGGATTGTCGGCAAAGGCGATGTCGCGGATATCTGTCGACTTACTTGTCTCGAGCATGGCGTCAGTGTTGTGACCGATAAGAACGTGCCGGTTTTGCAAGTAGAAGGATTCAAAGTATTATTGCGGATGGAGGAAAATTCATGAGCGACCGTCATGTGTTGATCACGGGAGGTGCGGGATATATTGGCTCCCTCCTGACATCGGAACTGCTGCGCGCCAATTATCGTGTGACTGTCCTTGATTCGCTTCTCTTCGGTGGTGAGTCATTGGTTCCATTTTTGCCTCATCCCAATTTTCACTTTGTCAAAACAGACGTGACCGAGCC
>DASWEH010000449.1:0-8069 GCA_036394895.1 Anaerolineales bacterium | reverse complement strand
CTTCAGAGTGCAGAGTGGAGACCGCTTCAGATCCATTATTAACTGCGAGGGGAACGCCACAGTTTGCTATGTCGCCTTCCGCCTCGACTATCAAACGGGTACCGAGCCTATCAAAACCCTTTTCGGGCCTTTCCGTGAGAGATATGAAGGTCAATATTTTTCAGTGGATCTTAACTTGGACGCGCTCGCTGGCAAGGATGTCAAATTTATCCTGACAGTTCTTTCCGCTGGTGTAAACACAGGCGACCGGGCGCTGTGGGTAGGACCGATCATCTATCGCCCTGGCGCAAGCCCCGCTACTGCCACTGCTACTCCGACAGGTACTATAAGCACCGCGACACCCACAAACACTGGCGCCCCCACTGCAACCCCAACGGGTACACCGACTGGCACAGTACCGGCTACAGCTACTCCCACGGCGACAGGTACAGCTACCGCTACGCCTACAGGAGGTCCAGCTGCTACATCAACACCAACACCTACCTCTACACCAACAGGTCCTGCAGCCAGCGCCTATCAAAACTCAAAATACAATTTCAAATTTAACCTTCCCCCCGGCGCATCTATTGTGAGCCAGACGGATAATGTCGCACGTGTATCTCTTCCCATCATTGCAGGCGGGACCAACCTGCTTGAGAAATACGTTCAAGTCAACGTGGAAGAAAACAAGAATCCGTGCACCAGCCCGGCTGTGGATGAGACGCCTTCCTCAACGGAGAACCTCACGATCAACAACGTCCCTTTTGTCAAAACGACGGGGCAGGGCGCGGCAGCCGGCAACCGTTATGATTGGACTGCCTATACAACAACGAACAATAACGCTTGTATTAGCATGGCGTTCATCTTGCATTCGGCCAATCCTGGGAATTATGCAACTCCACCCCCTGTGTATGATTCAGCAAAAGAGTCCGCAGTGATTGGGACAACCATGTCCACCTACAGTAAGATGAACTAATAGGATTTCATCTTTCCCCTTCCACCAAGGGCCTGGTCCACGTGGCCAGGCCTTTTTCTACCCTCAACCCTTCTCACCATGTCACCTGATCGCTCCACCCTGCTTCTTGCCGACGATGACCCGACCATTGCAGATAGCCTTGCACCCTTCCTTGAGCGTGCAGGTTTCCATGTGCTGGTCGTTTCAGATGGTGTCAACGCGTTGGAAAAAGCGCAGTCGCACCACCCCGAATTGATCATCCTGGATGTGCTCATGCCGCGCATGGATGGGCGAGAGACGTTGCGGCGTTTGCGAAAAGCCAAGATTTGGACTCCCACGATCCTATTGACACAGGTAGGAGAGGCTTCTGAGCGGGCGCTGGCGCTGGAAGAGGGCGCAGACGATTACCTCAACAAACCATTCGACCCGCATGAATTGCTGGCACGCATCCGGGCCGTGTTACGACGGGTGCGTCCGGGGGAGCGATCTCTCTCTGCAGCCTGGCTGTTAACTGCACATGATCTCTCGCTTGATCGCCGTGCAAGACGTGCCACATTAGGAGGAGAAACAGTTGAGTTAACTCCCAAGGCGTTAGCCGTTCTCGAATACTTAATGACACACCCTGATGAAGCCGTGACCCGTGAGCGCCTGCTGGAGGCAGTCTGGGGCTGGGAATATCCGGCTGGGACGCGCACCGTGGACACGCGTATGGCTGAACTCCGCCGCGCCCTGGATGATGACCCGGCTGATCCGCGCTTTATCGAAACCATTCCGGGGGAGGGGTATCGCTTCATTGCCTCTGTGCACGGAGAGGGGTAAGATTATTTCTGTATGCTCAAAAAAAGCTGGATCAATCTACTGTTGATTTTCCTGCCCCTTATTGCAGGGGTGGTTGAACTTATATTGATTAATACGTTTGCACAGGCGCTGCCTCCGTTTATGGTGACAGCGGATTTTGGCGTCTTTGCGTTTGTATTTGGCATGACCATACGGAACCTTGGAATTGTCGCTTTTATGATGGGGCTTTTCATCACAGGTCTCTTATTAATTTTCTACAACCGCGCTTTGCGCAGACAGGCAGAAACCCAAACCTTAATCGAGGCTGCAAATCTTGAAGCGGAACAGGGACGTCGTCGCTTCCTGCGCCGGCTCGACCATGAGATCAAGAATCCGTTGACCGGATTACGCGCCGCCTTGGTCAACATGCAGGAAGTGCAGACCGGCGCGGATCGCCAGCGTGCGGTGGATAATGCCAGCCATGCCGTGGAACGTCTGACACGCTTGTTGACAGATTTGCGGAAACTTTCCGATCTGGGAGAACGTCCAATAGAACTCTGGCAGGTGGATGTGCCCGATTTATTGCAGGATGTGGTGGATGCGGCGCACGTCTTACCGGCTTATAAGGGACGGGAAGTGAATCTATTGATTCCCAAAGTTCCGTCGCCTTTCCCAATGATCACAGGCGATCGTGACCTGCTGGTGCTTGCGGTCTACAACCTGGTGGAAAACGCGCTCAAGTTCACCTGTGAGACGGATTCGGTGGAGATACGAGTCAACGAGGATGGACGTGCCATTCTGATTGAGGTGGCTGATTCAGGCGTGGGGATACCCCCAGAGGACGTTTCCAAGATCTTCGAAGAGCTATACCGGGGTTCCAACGCACGCAGCACGGAAGGGAGCGGCCTGGGGCTGGCGTTGGTGTACCGTATTATTGCCCTGCATGACGGGCAGATTACCGTGCGCAGCAGCCAGGAGGAACCGCGCGGGACCGTGTTTACCATCCGCTTGCCGGTCAACAAAAAGAAGATTACGCTGCGTCCCTCCAGTTAATGTATGAGTAGGTACGTTACAAAACTGTGACATCTCGGAAACAGGCTTGTAACAGCGGGGGAGTATAGTATATGTATGAAAGCCGTACAGAACGCAAATGTTCCTGAAAAGACGTTGATCAGAGCCGCACAGCGTGGCGACCTTGAGGCATTTAATCTTTTGATCCTGCGTTACCAAAATCTGCTCTTCGGGATTGCGCTGCGCCTGCTGAACGATGAGGATGCGGCAGCCGATGCGGTGCAGGAAGCGCTCATCTCGGCCTTCCGCCGCTTCGACACCTTCCGCGGTGACTCCTTGCGCAGCTGGCTGGCGCGTGTGGTGGTCAATGCGTGCTACGATGAAATGCGTAAGAAACGCCGCCAGCACTCTGTACCTTTGGAGCAGTTCAACTCGGATGGCGAGGAGATCGAGACCAGCTACTGGTTGGTTGACCCAGAATCCGATCCTGAATCGCAGTTCGAGGCGTTTGAGTTGGAGAGTGCCATCCAAAGCAATCTCGATAAATTAGCGCCGATTTACCGTCTGATGTTAGTCCTGGTGGATATCGAGGGGCTATCCTATGAAGAAGCTGCGCTAGCCGCGCATGTCCCAGTCGGGACCGTGAAGAGTCGCTTGGCACGCGCTCGTTCCCAGATGCAAAAGTCGCTGCAGGGAGTGGGAGAGCTGTTACCAGCTTCCTATCGAGTGGAGTTGCCTCTTCCGGCCTAAGTGAAAATAAGTTATCCCTGAATAGAAATGAGCCAAAGGATGTATCCTTGGCTCTTTTGTTTGATAGGACAAGTGCAATGCTATCGTTATAATAAAGGGACATTTTATTGATATAAGGAATTTATGATGATGAATAGCCGCAATGAGTCAAAAGACGTTTGGGCGAGCGGGGATGCCTATGAGCTTTATGTGGGACGCTGGAGCCGATTGGTTGCCCGGGAATTTATCCGCTGGCTGGCGATCCCGGAAAAAAGTCAATGGATGGATGTGGGATGTGGCACGGGCGCACTCAGTCAAACGATTCTCGAGATGACCAATCCTAAAAAAGTAAAAGGGATTGACCGCTCTGAAGGTTACGTAGAATTTTTGCTCAGTCATGTGAATGATTCACGTGTGGAATTTGAAGTTGGGAACGCGCAAACACTTCCATTTGGGAGAGAAACCTTTGAGGCGGCCGTTTCTGGATTGGTTTTGAACTTTGTCCCGCAACCTCACCAAATGATTGCTGAGATGGCACGGGTCGTACGTAAGGGTGGAACGGTTGCGCTGTATGTTTGGGATTACGCGGGGAAGATGCAAATGCTGCGTCATTTTTGGAATGCGGTATCTGTCTTGGATCCGGCGGCTCGTGATCTGGATGAGGGGAAACGTTTTCCACTTTGCAACCCCGATCCACTAAAAAATTTGTTCCAGAACGCCGGGCTCTTTCAAGTGGAAGTTCACCCCATCGATATCTCTACTGATTTCAAGAACTTTGATGATTATTGGATGCCGTTTTTGGGCGGTCAGGGACCCGCACCGGGATATGCCATGTCATTGAGCGAGGAGCAGCGTGCTCGGCTGCGACAGCGCATCTATAATAGCTTACCCTTCGCATTGGATGGATCGATTCCACTCACCGCGCGGGCTTGGGCGGTAAGAGGAGTTAAATAGCGCCTCTCAACCCTGCGAAGACGTGGAGCCTTCGCAGGGTTTACAAATCCAAAGGAGAATTTGATGAAACGCTGGCATGGTTCCTGCATCGGAGCATTTCTGGTTTTATTGATCGGCGGAGGTTCTTTGATTTTCTTTGTCCCGTTTGGCGGTGCGATGATCGCAGGGATACCACCCTTATTCGACAGGCTGACTGCCTATGTGCTTTGCCCAGACGCCGCCGATTATTCCTATCGCGATTTTGGCAGCGCACCGATTGACTCAACTAATCCCAGTGGGGGACAGGTCATTTCACAGAATTAACTTGCACCTATGCAGATGGTCCTCAAAAAGTCTTTGGAAATGAAGAAGTGGGCTTGAAAGGCCTTGCTGCTTCGTTTACCGCTGCTGGGATATGTGGAGGGGTGGCTGTCTTATTTTTTATGATTGTGGCTGCGATCATTGGAGCAAGGTTGGTGAAGCCGAAGGTAGGATGAACGCGAAGGCATGAGCTATGCAAAGAACAAGACCTCCTAGTTTTATCGGAGATTTTGTTTACCTGTTTACATGTCTACGTGATTCCACAGTTTTATGTCTCCAGTATCTTGAATAAAATCTCCATATGCTTTGCTGCTCCCTGAACGGACATCAGCGGCTCGGCTTTGCCATCCAGACAGTCCAGAAAATGCTGCGTCAGCGCAAAGCTGTCTTCTGGTGCATCGGTCATATCTACAGTGAGAATCTCTTTGCGCGGCTCGCCGTTTTCTGTGTAGAAGAACTCGATTTCGTTCGAATCCCAGCTGGGGAACTGGAATTTGCGCGTCAGCCGCGTATGGCGGCAAGAGGCTTCCAGAACAATTTGGTCCGGTGCTCCTTCCACCGCCGCAACAATTTTTCTGACGCTTTCCAGCGACTCTGCCAGTGGCTTCTCGAGTAAAACATGTTTTCCTGCGGCGAGCGCTGCTGATAGTTGTTCAGCATGCAGGTAGGGCGGTGTGGCAATGACGACTGCATCCACAGCAGGATCAGCCAATATCTCACGATAATCCAATGTCCATTTTTCGGTATCAAATTCCTGCGCGGCTGCCTTGGTGGTTGCTTCACTGGCACTATTGACCCAACTGATGTTTGCGCGTTCATCCTGCTGTAACCAGCGCATAAGCACCTTGCCCTACATTCCGATGCCGATGATTCCGAGATTGTAATTCTTCATGTCAACTCCTACGAAAAGACCTCCGGGTTGAAGAACTCGAAGGTCTACCTGTTTGCCTATGTACTTGTCTACTTACCAAGTTTCTTCCGAAACGCCTCTGTCAACGCAGGGAGGATCTGGAACAGATCGCCGACCACACCGTAACGTGCCTGCTTGAAGATGGGGGCATCGGAGTCTTTGTTGATGGCAACGATCAATTTTGCATTCCTCATCCCGACCAAATGTTGGATCGCTCCGGAGATACCACAAGCGATGTACAGATCAGGCGTGACAACTTTGCCTGTCTGCCCCACTTGATGGGAATAGGGGATGTAGCCTGCGTCCACGGCTGCGCGCGAGGCGCCGACCGCACCACCCAGCACTTGTGCGAGTTCCGTGACAAGCGCAAAACCCTGTTGGGCGCGCCACAGTTCGGCTTGCTTTTCGTCCATGCCAGCAGGAGGCTGCAAAGATGGATTATTCGAAACACCGCGTCCGCCCGAGACGATGACTCCTGCGTCGCCGAGATTCACTGCGCTCTCTGAGGCGGAATATCCTTCGACGTTGGTCAGCGCATCGGCTTTGACTTCTACTTTTGTTGCAGTCCCTGTTTTGCTCGCATCCGGTTCGGGTTTGGGGAAGGCACGTCCGCGGATAGTAACCATGACAGGTTTGCCCGAGCAAACCGTTTTCTCCAGCACTTTGCCTTCATAGATCGGACGCGTCGCAACGAGTTGATCTCCATTCAGTTCGAGCGCTGAAATATCGGTCAATACGCCCGTGTTCAGATCGACGGCTGTCATCGCAGCAAGTTCACGTGTGCGTGTTGTTGTCGGGAACAGGATCAAATCCGGGCTTCGTGAAGAGGTGAACGCCGAGAGGGTGGATGCATAGGGTTCGGCGCGGTAATCCGTCAGCGCGGGATCATCCGCAACGAAGACTTCATCAGCGCCATGTTCAAACGCGGCTTTTGTGATCGCATCCAAACCCGAACCGAAAACGACCGCGCTCGCCGTGCCGAAAGATTTCGCAAGCCCGAGCGCCTCCCACGAAGCAGGCTGGACCTCGCCCTTGAAGTGATCAATATAAACGAGCGCTTTCATAGTATTTTCTTCGCGAGGATTTTATCCGCAAGCTTGTCGGCAATCTCGGCTGGGCTTTCACCCGTGATGATCTCAACCGCAGTTTCGCGCACAGGTGGATTCATCAATTCCGTGCGTTTCACAATGGGCTTGGGTACAGTCACACCCAGATCACCCAGCGACCAGACAGGGATGTTCGCCTTCGAGGCTTTGCGGATGCCCATGAACGATGGATAACGCGGCTCGCCAATGCTTTGGACGACACTCACCACGGCTGGCAATTTCGCGCTGACAGTCTGCATGCCCTCTTCGATGACTCGATCAACCGTTACGCTTCCATCCTGGACCTTGATCTGACCAGCCAATCCCAGCATGGGCCACCCGAGGAGGCGTGCCGTCTGCGCCGGAGTAATGCCTGCCCCATTGTCGAGTGTCTGACGTCCGAACACGACCATGTCCACGCCGCCGATCTTTTGGATCGCTGCCGCAAGGATGCGCGCTGCGCCCACCGTATCGAGTTCGTTCAGCGCGGGGTCCGAGACAAGGATCGCGTCATCCGCGCCCATGGCGAGTGCATGCTTAAGTGCTTCCTTCGCGGACTCGGGTCCGATGCACAGGGCAGTGACTGTGCTACCGCTGTTGGCTTCCTTCTGCTGGAGCGCGCCCTCTACCGCGTACTCGTCGAACGGGTTGATGACTAGCGGCGCGTCCCCCCATGTGATTTGCCCACCCTCGGCTTTGACTTTCGCCTCCGAGTCAGGCACTTGCTTGATGCAAGCAATGATTTTCAAGAGTTACTCCTCCATAATTTACGATTTCAGATTTACGATTTCTGAAACGAGATGAAAACTATTTTCCTATCCAGGCCACTACTACCAAACTAGCTGCAACAATGATAGCAATCAATCCTACTATGCTAAACATCTTTTGCCAAAGCACCCAACTCTCCTTATTTTCCATTCGCTTGAGGAAGAATTTTCTGAAGGGATATATCGAAGGTTCACGGGTAAGGCTATTATAAATGTCCTGGTAGTATTCGTCCGTTTTGAACCAGAGGCTGTAGGTGTTGGAAAGGAACAGCAGGCTGAAAAGCAGGAAAACGAGGACAAATCCGAGCGAGGGTTTATCCATTGCTGTAAATATCATCGCTTCCCGAAGGCTCGCAATGATATGGTGTTATTGAATACTGGTCTTGCTCAGAATTTTTCCTGTTCTCAATTCCAGTTCACAGGCGTGACCACTGAGCGTGTACGTGGATAGGGTCGCGCCATCTTCGTTAAGCTTCACACGAGAGTACAGTGTATATGGATCAGGTTTTTCAGCATTCCAAATGATCTTCTCATCGGCGGAAAGGCAGTAGAGATTCGATTCACTGTGCGGGAATTCATTTGGACTCTCCAGCACGACAATC
>DASWEH010000448.1:0-8216 GCA_036394895.1 Anaerolineales bacterium | reverse complement strand
ATCCCCTGAAATTTGATCTCAAGTGCCATGGTGTGGGCACAACGCTTATGGGTCATAAAAAATTCACAGTCACAGTCAAATACACCGTTATCAAACGTCACATGGTGATTGTTATTGTCTCCATGAAAAGTAACATCAAATTTGTTGAGGAGGAAACGATTTTGCTCTTCCGCGTAGCGCTTGGCCTTTTCTCTTTTTCCAATCATGCCGTAATCCATAGTTTTAGCTCCTTTCAGGATAGGAAAATAAAAAGCACGCGAAGACGCGCGTGCTTGTCGGCTAGTTTATCATTCCTCTGTAGGTATCTGCTCGCATAAGACATTTACCTCAATGGTTTCAGTATATTCCTAATCAAAGTGCAAGTCAACAGGGAAATGCTTACTATGGCAGAATCGTACAGCAATCGTAAGGTTCCTCTTAGCTTGCTCTTAATCGGCTGGCGCGCCCACCGAGACCGGCTCATCCCCACGATAGCTGGGTAGCGAGGGCCAAATGGCAATAATCAGCCAAACGCCAAGAATTGTGCCCACGCCACCACTGATGATAGCAAACGGCACACCGAAGAACTGGGCAACTGCACCTGCTTCAATTTCACCAAGCTGTGGTCCGCCCATGAAGAAAATCTGGTTAACGCTGGTCATCCGTCCACGCAGGGAATCCGGCGTATTGAGTTGTCTGACCGTATTGCGGATAATAGTGCTGACCGAATCTGCCGCGCCCATCAATGCGAGGGCGAGGAAGATAACAGTATAGAGGCGCGAAATGCCAAACAGGATCGTTGCCCCGCCAAAAACAATTACTGACACCAACAGCAATATGCCCTGCCGACGAATTTGGCTATACTGTGAAACAATAATTCCCACAAGTACAGCACCAATGGATTGCGCTGCTGCCAGCCACCCATATGCCACCTCCCCAACATGGATAATGTTCTGGGCAAAATAGGGAAGAAGGGTGTTTGCAGACGCAAAAAAAGTTGCGATGAAGTCGAGGATCATTGTGGAAAGTATCAAAGGCTGATGGCGGATGAACGTAACGCCGTCACGGATATCCTTCAAGGCGGCGTGCAGGCCCCGCTGAACCAAGAATTTCGTTTGAGGGATCGGTCCTAACAGGATCAAAGCCAGGATAACTGCCAGGAATGTAGCCGAATTGATCAAATAAACGTATTCTTGCCCGAGATAGCCAATGATCACACCGCTCAACGCAGGGCCGACGATGGATCCTGTATTAAAGGCGATGGACTGCAACGAAAACGCACTTGGCAAATCTTCGCGTGGCACCAAATTTGGCACCAGAGATTGACGAGCTGGCAAATCAAAAGCCATGGCCGCAGCCTGGACGGCAGTGAGCGCGTAGATATGCCAAAGTCTGATATCGCTAGATAAGGTTAGTAATCCCAGCGCGAGCGCAACCAGCATCGAAGTGGATTGGGTAATGAACAGGATGGTTCTCCGGTTATAGCGATCTGCAACCAGTCCGCCCATGAGCGAAAAAGCCAATACTGCCACGAAACGGACACCCCCTACAATGCTGACTGCGATTGGGTCCTTGCTTAGCTGGCTGATATGCCAGAATAATGCCCATTGCTGCATTTGCGATCCAACAATCGAGATCATCAGACCAACCCAGATCAACGCAAAACTGCGATGCTTCAATGCAGGAGGAACATGAATCATTTTGTCTCGAAATCCTTTCCATTCAAACAAGAAATAGCAGAAGGCTCGTGTGCTCCTCCTGCTACCCTTTTATCTCTTACTAAGAATTTACGTACCCCAGTCTCTCAAGTATAGGAAATCATATCCAACAGTGCGATTGCTTAACTTCGCAACAGGCGGCATCATGCGTTTGAACTGGTTGCGCCGAACGCGCGTCAGGACCAAATTGACAAAATTCTCGTCAAATCCTTCTTCCACACATTCCTGCGAACTATAACGCTGGTCCACCAACAGGTAAAGAAGTTTGTCCACTTCTTCGTAGGTGAAGCCTAAGTCGCCCTCGTCAGTTTGACCTATCCATAGATCGGCGGAGGGTGGTTTATCAATGATCACCGCCGGAATATCCAGCGCTCGAGATAACTGACGTACCTGCGTTTTATACAAGTCGCCGATTGGATTCAGCGCAGATGCCATATCTCCCCACATTGTAGTATAGCCTAAGAGAATTTCGGTTTTATTGCTGGTGCCAATGGGCAAACCCTTAAACACCTCTGACTGATCATAAAGAGCGATCATACGTACACGCGCCATCACATTGCCCCTGCGCGTATTTGACATTTCGCGATCATGTTCAATAAGCGGGTCAACGATTCCAGTGATATCGACGGTTTCAGTGTGCACATGAAATTTATCGATCATCAATTGTGCATGTTCCAGCGAATCTTCGGAAGAGGTTCGATAGGGCAAACGCAAAGCCATCACATTTTCAGGTCCCACCGCCTCTGCCGCGAGGGCACACGAAAGAGCAGAATCCAGGCCGCCCGAAAGGTTGATGACCACACGGGTATATCCCACACGGCTGACTTCACTTTTGATGAAGCCTGTCAAAATCTGGCGAGCCACGTCAGTATTGATTGTCAGATCAACTTTCATAGGTCAGATTCACAGATTCTTGGAAAGAAGTCGATCGAGCTCTTTTTGAACCAGATTGGTTCGTTCATCTCGCAATAGTGGGAGCCGGGCCCGCGTCCGCCGGAGTTGGTTCAAATCCATTTCAACGAGCGTCAAGGCTTCATCAAAATAAGGTCCTTGGGCGAGCAACTCGCCATTCGGATCATTGACGGTTGCCCCTCCCCAGAAGAGCAAGCCATCTTCAAAGCCCACTCGATTGCAATGCACAACAAAGGATGTGAACATGCTGGCGTAGGCCTTGCTCACACGCTCCACCCAGCGTGCCGATTCGAGTTTTTCCTTATCGGTCAGGCCGCGCCCTGGAGAAGCGGAAGAAAACAGCATAATGTCGGCGCCGTCCAGCCAGAGCAGATAAGGCGGAGAGGCATGCCAGAAATCTTCGCAGATCAAGAGACCGGCGCGTCCAAAGCGCGTGTCGAAGGCCCGAACCGAATCTCCCCAGGCAAAGAAGCGTCCTTCATCAAATAGTCCATAGGTAGGCAGATAAACTTTATGATGAACATGCAGAACGCGTCCACTGGAAAGGTAGGCGGACGCAATGTAAAAGCGGTGACGTGAGTCCTCGTCAACGAAGCCAACCACAAGGTCCAAGTTCTGACTTGCCTCAAGCAGAGGCTTGAAAACAGGATCATCTTCCGTCGGTCGATGTGCGACCGTGGCGACGAGATCCTGCAAGACATATCCTGTGAGAGAAAGTTCGGGGAAAACGACGAGGTCAGCTTTTTGTTTCCTAGCCAGCTCTATGTAGTTCAAATGCTTTTCGAGGTTGCATTGGACATCCCCAAGACTTGTTGAAATTTGGGCTAAGGCAAGATTGAGGCGCATACGTTAATCTTACCATTGAAAGTATTTTTGGCATAAATCCGAAAGAGAATTCTGACAGATTTCCTATGTGAGACGCATTCCGGGACATTCATGGGACGGCTCCTCTTTAGCATATAGACAGATTGACTTGAGGAGAGTTCTATGCGCACGATTTTGTTCTTAAACAATCTGGTCTTGATCTTTGCAATCTTTGAGAGCACTGGCAATCCCACGTCGACAACCGCTGCAAAAGCGATGTCTCAAAGAGACCAAGTGAACTCAGCTTTGCCCAGCCTAAAGGTAACACTGAAGGCAGCAAACAACGCGACGATTCTGTTCAAAGCCAAAAATGGAAAGGAAGTGACCGCGCCTGCCACTGAAGGACGCAAGATTCCACATCTTGTTTTAAACCGAAATGGTGTTCTCACTCCCAACTTTGAACGAACCCTGCTGCTCTCACTAGAAAATTTGGCAGTTCCAAAGTCAGGCTTGTATATCCGTTTGATTATTGAGACACAACATAATGATCCCGATCTGGGCAGAAAGAATACAAACAAAGTCCAACTTTGGAAAGAAACCAAGTTCATTCCTTATTCAGCCGAACATCAGCGATGGGTCTCGGTGGATTTCAAGCTCGCTTTTCAAGGTTTCCTAAAGCGACAGCAAAAATCAATCCAAACACCCACAGACTATTACAGTTATCAAATCACATTGCTGGATTCACTGGGAAATATCTTACAAGAGATCAGCGAAGAATATGCATTCCTAATGGAGAATCAATGGCGCGTTCCACTGCACAAGGTATTGGAAGCATCGCCCAATGCTGCGCCAAATGAATTGCTTATCTATTATTACGACATGATCCCCTTTCAAGCAGATTTGCGAGACCCTGATACGCAAATCCCGAGGCAAGATGTGGGAAGATATATCCAAACAGAGCTCATTCCAGCCATGGTGGACGCGTTCGAAACACAGACAAATCTCTGGGAATTCCCTTGGTATAAAGAGTGGTCAAATTATCGAACGAACGAAGATCCCAAGACCCTAAGCGTAGCGCTCGGAGAATATGGCACATGGTTTCATGGATCTGCGCCCTCGATAGGTCATGCGCTGATCTCAATTCGGGTGAATGGAAGCTTCAGGGAATATTCCAACATTACTGATGGAATAATGAGTACATTCCATCATGAACTCTTCCACAACCAGCAGCGGAACATCAGCCTACACCTTGGAAATAAAGGAAACATCGCGGGCAAGGATGAAGCGTGGAAGCTTTTCACGGAAGGAACAGCAACGTTGGCCTCCTTGGTCGGACAACCAGCCGTGCAATTTGAACCGGCCACGCGGATGGGAACTTATTTGAAAAGAGCCAATGCTTTCATTGGTTCCGATGGTCACTTTATCGGCGACCTCAATAGAAGCTATCAAAAGGTTCCTTACAATTTCGCGATTTACTGGAGGTTTCTTTATGAAAGTTGTGGAGGCATCAAAAATGGAATGGAAGATCCGGCTACCGGCATGCAGGTGATCCGTCATACACTTGAAACCTTATACAAGGGCGAGGTTGTAAACGTAAGTTCTTCTACAGATGTAACTGAAGCTCTACCACGCATTCTGGATATTGCCCTAAAAGCCACACCTTCATGTACATTTCGGACCTACGACGAAAGCTTGATCCATTTTGCGCGCGCGATTTACCTCCTAAGACTGGCAGACGGAAGATGCTCAACTCCAAACGATTCCATCTATTGTGGATTATATGACCCATACAAGCTTTACCAGACTCCACATGCGGAAGATTATCTGATTCAAGCAGACTCAACAACTCAAATCAACGGCTCCATTTCAACCAGCTATGGGATTGACCTGATTGAGCTAGAACTCGATCGCTCTACTGAAGGAAAGACGCTGAAGCTAATCTTCAAGAATATTTCTGATCCTGAAAACGAGTTTAATGTCGAATTGTGGAAGATCAAAACACTCCAGAGTGAGTCTGCTCCTGAAACCTGTTTGGCGCAAACGGACGAACCAAAGTCAACACGAACCGAAAACGGATATCTCACTATGGAGATTGCCAACTTGAGTGTGAATGATTTTAATGGTCTGGGGTTGATCATCACTCGAATGGACTCCTATGAAGACACGGAAGCATCAGGGAGGTATTTAATACAACTGCTTGTCGAGTAATGAGGCTAACGAAGAGTCCTTAAATCGGGGAGTGCCTAAATTCAAAGACATAAACGATAATGTCGCCCTGAGCGTAGCGAAGGATCTCCTGTGGATTTGAGCTGTATGGCTCAAATCCACAGGGATTCTCACCTGCACTGCGCGCCGGCGCAAGTGTCACTCCCTTCGGTCGTTCAGAATGACATAATGTTTTCGATCTTATGCACTTCCTTAAATCGCATCATAGGTGTCAAGACTCTTCGTCCGTGTATAATTGATATGTGCCCGATTTGAGTGTTTCATTATTCGGCCCGCCTCAAATCAAACGCGGAAATGAACAAATCAGCCTACAACGCCGCAAAGACCTCGCCCTGCTGGTTTATCTGGTCGTCACCTCCCAACCTCATAGCCGCGACACGCTTGCAACACTGCTTTGGCAGGATCAGAATCAGGCAGACGCACGGTCCAATCTCCGTAAGAGTTTATCGCGTCTGAAAATATTGATGGGGAAAGAAGCCATTTTGGTTTCGTCAGATCGCGTCAGTTTAAATCCCAATCTTTCCCTCGACCTGGATATTGCTCGATTTGAGGCAAGCATCCATCAAGTTCGAGAGCATAAGCATGCCAGGAATGAATCTGGTCCTCACCTCTGCAAAGAATGCCAGAAAGCACTCGAAGAAGCTGCTAATCTCTATCATGCAGATTTTTTGGAAGGATTTGGTCTTTCAGACAGTTCTGTATTTGACGAATGGCAATTCTTCGAGTCGGAAAATTTGCGAAAAAATCTGGCCGAGATTCTGGAAATTCTCACCCACCAATATTTACAAAATGAAGCTTACAACACAGCCATCGAACATTGCCGCAGATGGCTGGCGCTGGACAGACTCCATGAACCCGCGCACCGACAATTGATGCGCCTCTATGCCTTGAGTGGTCAACAGGCCGCGGCACTACGACAATTTGACGAATGCATTCGCCTCTTGAAGGATGAACTGGACGCGCAACCTGAACCAGAAACGTTGCAGCTTTATGAAGCGATTAAAAAGAAAAAATATCCTGCCCCTCAGGAAACGAAAAAAATTACACAGCCGCAATCTGACCATAAAAAGAGAATTAAATCATCCTCCACACTTCAACAAAAAAGTGCGCACAATCTACCCATGCAACCTGCTCCCTTTGTCGGGCGCGAAAAAGAACTAAATGACATCACTCGCGTTCTGGGAGAACCGTCTTGTCGTTTGCTCACTTTGCTGGGCCCTGGTGGCAGTGGAAAAACGCGGCTCGCTTCACAAGTTGCGTCGGTTCTAAGTGAAAATGCTTCAGAACCTTTCAAAGATGGGGTATGGTTTATTCCACTCGCTCCCGTGACTGAGCCGCAATCGATCGTCAGTGCAATGCTTGAAGAGTTGAAAATCACCGGCTATGTGAAGGGGATCGATGTCCGTCAAAAATTACTGAGTTATATTCATGAACGCCACATGCTTCTCGTCCTCGATAATTTCGAGCATTTACTGGATGACGAGAACATCAAGCTGATCTCGGATATCTCGAACGCCGCACCGCAAAGCAAGATCCTGATCACATCTCGAGAAAGACTGAACATAGAGGGCGAATATATTTTCCGCGTAGAGGGACTCGAAACGCCGCTGGATGGAACGCTCCTTTCCAAGCCGGAAGTTGATTCCATTCCACCAACGTTCAGCGCACTTCAGCTTTTTGAACAATGTGCCATTCGTGTTCAGCCCTCGTTCAAAATTACTTATGATAATTATCGTCCTATCGTGCAAATTTGCCGAAATGTTCAAGGCCTGCCTCTTGCTATCGAACTGGCGGCAGCGTGGCTCGAGGTCTTTTCCCTGGAGGAAATTAACGCCGAAATTATGCGAAGCCTGGATTTCCTGCAAAGCAACTGGCGTGACCTGCCGGATCGCCAGCGGAGTTTGCGCGCCGTATTTGATTCATCCTGGAATCTGCTTGATAAGCAAACGCGACCCATCCTCAAGGCACTCAGTGTTTTCCGAACAAGTTTCACACGCGAAGCTGCTCAGGCCATTTCAGGTATGTCCGCACAGACATTGTTGGATTTAACAAACAAATCCTGGATACAGCGACTATCAAATGGCAGATATCAAATCCATGAACTCTTGAGACAGTTTGCCTTCGAAAAACTGGAAAGTGAACAAGCGACGTTTGCGCTGGTGATGAAGGAATATGGCAACTATTACGCGGCATACACAGCCAGGTTGTGGGAGGACATGAAGGGCGCGAACCAACAAAGGGCGTTTTCCGGGATGGAGGCTGAGTTTGACAATATCCATGTTGCATGGTCCTGGCTGGTTTCCGCGCACGACATCGAAACCGCCGTACAGAACATGCTGCCCATTCTCTTTCATTACGCAGAACTGAGAGTAAAAACAGTCACATTAATCCATATGCTTGACCTCGGGCTCGCATCGTTACCACCCTACGGGTCCGGGCACGATCCGCAGATTCGTCAACAGGAGATCATTTTGCGCTCTGCGAAAGGCGCTTTTTTGCAGAGTGGAGATTCATTGCGCGCTAGCATTCCTGACGTAATCTTCCCCATTGACACAGTATCCATCCGCCGCGCATGGA
>DASWEH010000447.1:0-3352 GCA_036394895.1 Anaerolineales bacterium | reverse complement strand
TGCGCAAAAAGACCGGAATGAATTTGATCCCAGCCTCGTTAAGTACGTTGAGGCAAGTAGTAAAACATCTTGAACAAGGCGGCATGGTCCTGACCGGCATGGATCATCCCGTGCCTGATCCTAAACATCATCCCAGATTTTTCGGCAATGCGGCAGCCCTTCCCACTCACTATATTTCCCTGGCATTGAAAGCCCGTGTGCCAGTCGTCATCATGGCTGCAATTTATCAGGCAGATGGAAAATATCATATTTTGAGTTCTCAATTCATTGAGATGGAATGTGATGTGGATCGTGAAACAGAAATCATACGCAACGCCGAAAACGTTCTAAAACAGGCAGAGGAGTTTATTCGGCTAGCGCCTCAACAATGGAATATCCCTCTGCCAGTGTGGCCCCAATTATTGGGAAATGTGCCAGAGTGATCTATATTCCAAACAAGAAATTGGGGTTTTGATTCGGGAGTCAATGATAGATGGATAAAATTGCGGAACACACAAGAGTAAACGACATTCTTTTGGGTCCCTTGGAGCAACCTACCCTCCGCTGGCTGGCGGCTCATATGCCTGCCTGGGTGACACCAGATACCTGCACTGCCATTGGTACATTCGGCGCATTATTAACATTGGTCAGTTATGGATTAAGCAATATCAGTCCAAACTACCTTTGGCTGGCTTCGTTAGGATTCTTGATCAACTGGTTCGGAGACAGTCTGGACGGCACGTTGGCTCGCTACCGTCGCATTGAACGTCCGCGCTACGGTTATTACATTGATCACACAATCGATGTGGTTTGTCAGGCAATGATTTTTTTGGGATTAGGTCTTACGCCTTACGTGAGTTTCAACATTGCCTGCCTGGCATTGATCGGCTATTTGTTGCTCTCCGCACTGGTTTTCATACGTACATATGTGGCAGGAGAATTCAAGATCTCGTACGGCAAACTGGGGCCAACGGAGAGTCGCGCGTTCGCTGTCTTGCTGAATACGGCGATGTTCTTCTTCGGCATGCAAACGATTGTTTTCTTTCAAACGAAGATCAGTCTCTATGATCTATTTGTGGCAGGGATTGCTCTGCTTTTGACAGGCTTCTTCATCAATACTGCCTGGCAGGAAGCTCGCAAGCTGGCAATGCTGGGAGAATAATCAAAGGATAATGTCAAGACGCGAATTTGAAAACGGGGTTCTGACTTTTGGATAGGCGTCCGCCGCGCTGATGGAATAATGAGAATGGAAAGTATAATTTTGTAATACCCCCATCACAGGCAGTCGCGGTGGGATAACATAATCTGCACTCAGGAAACTGCAGACTTGGAAAGGATCAACACAGGCTTATGGCTCACAAAAAAATTCCCATGGAACACGACAAGAAGATAGCGCTTGTCGCGCACGATAATAAAAAACGAGACCTGGTGGAATGGGCAAAATACAACCGCGTTCTTCTGTCTCACCATCAGGTATTTGCAACAGGCACGACGGGCAAAATCCTGGAAAAGGAACTTGGCTTCAAGATCATCAGACTCAAAAGCGGACCTCTGGGAGGCGACCAGCAGATCGGCGCCAAGATCGTCGACAACAAGATCGATTTCCTCATCTTTTTCTGGGATCCGCTCGAACCCCAGCCGCATGACCCTGATGTAAAGGCACTTCTGCGCATGGCGGTGGTATGGAACATTCCCATTGCCTGCAACCGGGCTTCGGCTGACTTCATGATCTCCTCACCCCTCATGGACGGTGAATACGACCGCCTGGTACCTGATTACGACAGCTATACCACCCGTACAGTGGACCTGGGTGAAGAGGCCAGCTAGGCGTAACAGAACCGCTTTGGGCATCGTCGCAGCGACTATCCTGCCTTTATTAATAGGGCGCTTCATTTATACTGCCTTGCAGGAAACTCGCAAGCTGGGAATGTTGGGAGAATAATCTACCGTTCCCTTTATGTTTGTTTAAATGAAAATAGATTCTTGAGGAAAAGTATTAGGTGCTACCATGTCAACTGAGACCCAACTTCGCTGGCACGATCCTGATTGGCAGCAACAAGCCCATGAATGGATTCGTACAGAAACGAGTCATCAATCCATTCAACTAACGGGTGAAATAGAACAGCCACATGCCTATGCCTGGTCGACCGTGATGCGCGTTCCATCAAATGACGGGATGCTGTTCTTCAAAGCCACCGCGGCTGAAACATTGTATGAGGCCGCTCTGACACAAAAACTTGTAGGCTGGTATCCCGATTGCATGCCTGAACTCGTCGCAGTAGACATTCCGCGCGGCTGGATGTTGATGCGCGACGGCGGTGAACAGTTGCGCGCCTCCATTCGCCCCACACAGGATATCCAGCCGTGGCAACCTGTCATCACGCGTTACGCCGAACTACAAATCGGACTCGCAGAACATATCTCCGAGATTCTCGCTTTGGGAATTCCTGATCACCGCCTCGCAGCTCTTCCCCCACTCTTTTCACAATTCCTCGTGGAGAAAGATAATCTGATGATCGATCAAGAGAAGGGACTAACCTCCGCCGAGTTTCAACAATTGCAGAACCTGACTTCACGCTTCGAGCAAATTTGTACTGAGCTCGCCGCGTTTGGCATTCCCGAATCACTCAATCATGGAGACTTCCATGATGGTAACATTCTGCTCAAGAACGGACGTATTACCTTCTTCGACTGGGGGGATGCCAATGTGACCCATCCGTTCGTGTCGCTACGTACCTTGTTCGTCAGCATCGAGAACTCCCTCAAACTGGAAGATTACTCCTTTACACCAGAGATGGCAGCACTGCTGGATCGTTATTTGGAACCCTGGCAAAAATTTGCATCGAAGGCTGAGCTGTTAACTGCTTACCGTCTTTCAAAGCCTGTCGCCGCCATCGTCAAGGCGCTCGCCTGGTATCAAACCATCTCCCGGCTGGAAGGTTCCCTACGCGCAGAATATGCCTGGATTCTGCCCGAATTAATGAGGGAATTTTTCTATCATGAGAAGATGCTACCTGAGCAACATTGACATTTCATTTGATGTCGTTTATGATATCGCATATGACATCATGAAAGAGGTCTGTATGACAAGATATGCCTTAAATCTACCAAATGAACTCAAGAGAGACGCAGAACGGCTTGCCAAGAAACAGGGCGTCTCGCTAAATCAATTCATCCTTTGGTCAGTTGCCGAAAAAGTGGGCGGACTCCTTCAGGGACTGGACGATCCTGATTTCCCCGATATCACCTATCGCCGCGGGGCGTCTGGATCGCTCTCCCCTGTTCTGCGTGGAACCGGAATTCGGGTACAGACAATTGCCCTTGCCAGCCAAAATAATACTCCGGCCGAAATCGCAGAAGATTATGATTTACC
>DASWEH010000446.1:0-7806 GCA_036394895.1 Anaerolineales bacterium | reverse complement strand
TCGTAAAGTGGCGGAGGGGTCGCAAACACATCGGGATTTGCAGCCCGCCAAACGAAATCGAGGCTGACACACGCGTTATCACGCGATGTAGAGTAAGCCACCCATTTATTGATATGTCCAGTCGTGCCGTCTCCTCCAGTCTGCTTGAGGAAAGAAATGCCATTGATGACTACTGTTTCAGACGTCTCAAGGATTGATTCAGTTGCTAAGGGACTTTGGCATGGATTGGCATTCTCGGCAACGATCACTTCCAAATATTTCTCACTCAGATTCGTTCCATGTACGAAAGGCAGGTTGATACGCGCATAGTTATCTGTATTACCAGCAAGGATTTGGCTTTCCGATGGGTATTTAAATTGGAAGCCATATTTAAGATTGGTGAATGTCAACCAGTTACTGGTGGGTGAGGTGGCAGTTGGTGTTGGCGAGACTCCCAAGGTAGGCGTCGATGTCGGCACAGGAATGTTGTCCTGGGTAGGGGTAAATGTTGGTGTTGGTGTTTCTCCAGGAAACTCTAGCGTAGAGGAGGGAGCGGGTGATACGACTGGTGTCGGTGTCGGGTTGGGAGTGTTCCCTAGAATGACCAGGTTAGCCCCAACAAACGGAAGTTCCGTAAGCAGATTGTCTCCTTTGGAAACACGTGCTTTACAGTCAACAGCCGTCTGGCCTGCATACAAACCTGTGAGACTAAACGTAAACACAGTCCCGCTGGTCGTCGCTTTATTGTCATTACTTCCTGCAATGGCAACGATAAAGCTTCCATTCTGTGGATTATTGACCGCTGCGGCTGGGTCGGTGCCAAACAAACTAGCAACTGAAATATTACTCACTTGCACGCGGCTTGCATCGTATGTGCAAGTGAATTCAGCACTGGTGTATCCTTCGGCTGGCACATTGTTCAAGCTCACCGTAGCTGTGGCTGTCTCACCGACGTTCATACTGGCTGGTGTAACAACGGTTGACACATATGGACCCGTCGGTAGAGGTTCGTCATCCTTTTGCAGGATCAGGCTATAGAAGCCGTTCCCCACTTCCGGCTGAATCTGAACGAAGTAATTTCCAGCGGGTTGCGTGCTGGTCAGAGTATTCGTGCCGTGTGCGAGCTCATTCCCATTTACATCCAAGAGAAAAATCAAAGGAACCAGGCCAGTAGTCGTTGGCGTCGCCGTCAATATAAATTTGTGAGATTCAGTAAGAGCCAATGACCATCGTTCATAACGATACGTATCCACGCTTCCGGTGTACGTGATATCCCATGTGATGGGACCGCGTAACACAATTTGCGTATCGATGGTGTTTAAGAGAGGCTTGTAAAGCCCAACAGTTTGACCACCCTTTGTAAAGGTAGTTCTGTTGAGAATGGGAATGTAGTTCACTGTCCAACCCGCAAACGTCACATTCCTCAGCGTGGGGCGCAGCATGAAATGCAGATGTGGGACATTGATCTCCTCGCTCCCAGGGCAATATTTCTGAGTTACGCCATTTGCGATAATCGCCAGCCGTTGGTTGCGAAAAACGGCATCGCCCACTTTCACTTGAACGTTGGCAAGGAACTGATATTCTGAAGTCCACCCATTCCCATGATCAATTTTCAAATGACAAAAGGATTTCGCGGTGACTGTTCCCGCGGCAGCAGCCGTCACCCAAAAGTTCGAAGTATTCTCCCCTGTTCTCATATTGTTATGCGGAGCAAAGTCTATGGCGCCGCCCACTGTGTAATTATGCGAGCTGCTTAAGGGACGTTTGAGGCCATTATCCAAGCCATCGATGGCAACCCAAGCCAGTCCCTGATCCCAGGGCAACTGGAACATATCCACTGGCGGAAGTGTGGCTGCTAGAGGGAGAGCGCTAGCGTTGCTCGCCGGAACCAGCGAAATCAACAAAGCCAGCAAACTGATCGCCCGCAGCAAATACAAATTCTGAGATTTCATCATGACTCCTCCTAGCTTTCAGAAGAGCTATAAAATTCAAGGCATCGTTGGCTTCTCATTTCAATTTGATCCTCCAAACGATGCCTTTGTTTCTACGCTCCAAATACAAATAAAGCGCTCTTTCCGAGCCGCACCACATCACCCGGTTTTAAGTTGGCAGAACTTCGCCTGACAGCCTGACCATTGACAAATGTTTCTCCACCCAGATCCATCAAATAATAAGCATTGTTTGCGGCATAGATTTTCACGTGCTGATCGATGACATGTGGATCATTGAGACAAATTTCATTCTCCGGATTCCGCCCAATGTAGCAAGGCAACTTTGTGAGAGCAAAGCTTTGCCCGGCATGGGGACCATGCTTAATTTCCAAGATAGCAGTTTGAGAAGATGTTGGCAATTTTTGAGGGACAACAGACCCGATCCCAAAGTATTTGAACGCACCGAATAGGATGCCGACGATCACCAGAAAAGCCAGTAAACCGATTCCCCAAATAGTGATTCCCTGCTTGGGGGCTGGTGGCGGTTCAAGCGGAAGGATCGATCCTGACGGCTGTGCAGATTCAGCTACCCCTACTTCTTTCGCCACGCTGAGAGCAATTTCCTTCTGACCAATTTCTACACCCGCGAGCGGCGCTGCAAACCCAGACTCATTACGGATGGCCAGCGCGGCGCTTTCCAGGGTGAGGTTGGTCTGGCAGCTCTTTAGAGCGGTAAATCGTACTTCAGCCAATGCGCCATTCACGGTTTGAGGCGTGGTACTGGCATAGGAGCCATCTGCCAAGCCAGAGATTTGTGGTAGGGGCAGAGCATTCATGCCCGTGACAGTGCTGGCAGCATTGATCGGCTTTAGACAGGCAGGGTCATAGCGGATTTGAAACGTAAATCCCTGAATGGGAGTAGCAGATGAGGCGTTGACTGCGACGATGACAGTTTCCCCAGTTTTATAAGATGTGGTATTGGCCGTCAGCCAAATACCTTCCCCACTCTGGGCGCTGACACTGATCACAACACTAAATATCAAAAGGGTCGCAAGGACTAACGCAGTAAAAGATTTCATAAGCATCTCCGTGGACAGGGGCGCACCCGCTACCGCAGGGTGCGCCCCTACATATTTATGGGTAACTTACTCCCCAAGCCGTTGGACCAGTCTTGCGATAGTTTCTGGCAAGCAATTCCAGATCGAGCACGTTGATGACCTCGTCGCAGTTCAGGTCGGCGGCGGATGGTACGGTTCCGTTGTAATTCATGCCGATCGTCATGGCGTCCCACTGATTAATGACATCATCGGGAATGGGATTGCCGTCATTGCCGTTAATATCGCCCGCCAGCAGGGTGATGATCGGCATTTTGGCTGTGCCTCCGCTGGTGATAGTTGCCGAACCTACTGCCCTGAGGAATCCTTCGGCTTTGGCTTCCACGGTATACGTCCCAACGGGAATATCGATGATTGTGAATTTGCCATCGGTGCCAGCATTATCCTGATTCACCGTGACCTGTTTACAAGCAATCACTTGCCCGGTCAGAGTCCCAGGAGGTTGCTGGGTTGGTGTAGGTGTAGGGGTATCGGTAGGAGGCACTGAGCCGGTCGGTGTGGACGTAGGGGTATCGGTAGGAGGCACTGAGCCGGTTGGTGTAGGCGTAGGAGTATAGGTAGGAGGAGACATTTCTGTAATCGTCAGGGTTGCCGGACCAGCTGAGGGAATACTGGTGAGTACATTGTCTCCTTTTGACACCCGCGCTGTACAATCAATCGTGGTCTGACCTGCTAGGAGACCTTTGACACTAAAGGTGAAAGCTGCGCCACTCGTGGTCGCTTTACTGCCATTACTACCTGCAATTGCGACAATAAAACTGCCATTCTGCGGTCCATGGATTGCTGAGGCTGGATCAGCCCCAAAGAGATTGCCAACCAAAATATTACTCACCTCAACCAGGCTGGCATTGTAGGTGCATGTGAATTCAGCGCTGCTGTAACCCTCAGCAGGCACACCGTTCAAACTTACTGTAACCGTAGCACTCTCCCCCACTTGCACGCTGGTTGGAACGATAACTGTGGATACAGATCGAGTTGGTGGTGGGGGTGGAATTACTTCCCGAAGCGTAAGAAAATAAAAACCCATACCTGATTGAGGTTGAACCTGAATGGAATAATCTCCGGCGGGCTGCGTACTGGTCAATGAACCCGTTGCATGAGTGATTTCATTCCCATTACTATCCATCAGGGTCAGCAGAGGGACCAAATCCCCAGTTACCGTGGTCACCGTTACAACAAAATGATGAGACGCATCGAACGTAAATTGCCAGTTTTCATAGATGCTATCACTCACAAAACCGAGGTAGGTGGCATTCCAAATAGATAGATCACGAGGAATCACGATCGCGTCCAGTCGATCGACTGAACCCGTGTTGGCGCTTACACTGCTAAATGGACTGAGCAGCAACGTAAGCAGAATAAAGATTTGAAAAAGACGTTTCGATTTCATGGTCACTCTCCTTGTGAAACATAAATTTTACAAACACAATCCCTGCCTATTCGGCAAGTAAAATTCAGTTACTGATGACCGTGCAGCATCTCCGTTGTGATGCAGCTTTCCCACTTGGATAAATTAGAGATGAATGTTGAAGAGGTATTCTTTATCGTTTCCATTGTATGACTCTGATGTTCATTATTGCGTTGCAGTAGAGTTGCCACCATATTGCAAAAGGATTGCGAAGAAATCAGTACCTCGGTAGGATGGAGGCATCAAAAAAGGCGATGGACTCTCTTTTCAGAAAGACCATCGCCTTCATGAAGGTATGTTTGTTTAGAGTGTTAGCATTCCCCTCATCGCTCGCTCGTGAGATCTAAATAACGAGGCGACGGTGGAACCACCGTCGCCTAACTGTATTTTACACGACTACGTTAACCAGCCGCTTATTTGCCACAATGATCTTACGCGGCTCTTTGCCTTCCAGATATTTCTGGACTCCCTCACTCGCCAGCGCCGCAGACTTGATTTCCTCTTCGCTCGCCTCGGCTGAGACAACGACCCGATCACGTACCTTGCCATTGACCTGCACCGGGATTTCGATCATATCCTCCTTTGCCGCGGCTTCGTCTACTTTTGGCCACTGCTGCTGATGGACGGAATAGGGTTTGCCCATTTGATTTGTCCATAGCTCTTCAGCAATATGCGGAGCAACGGGGGCCAGCATTTTTAAATAGATATCCTGCGCTTCGTTCCACTCGTCTGAACCAACTGCGCCCGCTTCGCGCGCCTTGTACATTTCGTTCAGCAACTCCATCAGCCCAGAGATGATCGTGTTGAATTCAAAGTTTTCGAAGTCACGCGTGACACGACGCAGAGTCTGGTGGACGCGGCGGCGTAAATTCCGCAAAACCTCGCTCGTTGGGGTGCTTCGCGAAGACCCCGATGGGACAACAGCGTCCGTGAACAACGTCCACGTGCGACGCAGCCAACGGGCTGTCCCATCGATGCCTTGCGAGTTCCAGGGACCACCCTCCTGCCAGCGATAAGCAAACATCAAGTAAGTGCGCAAAGCGTCAGCACCATAGCGCGCCACCAGTCCATCAGGCGAGACCACATTGCCGCGACTCTTCGACATCTTCTCACCGTCCTCGCCCAAGATGATGCCCTGGTTGCGCAGTTGCAGCATCGGCTCGCCACCTTCCACAATGCCCGCATCACGCAGAGCTTTATGGAAGAACCGCGTATACAGCAAATGCATGGTCGCGTGCTCGATGCCACCCGTATAGGTATCGACAGGCATCCAGTAGTTGTATTCAGCATCGTCAAACGGACCTTTGTCATAGTTCGGCGATAGGTAACGCAGGTGATACCACGAGGAACACATGAACGTGTCCATGGTGTCTGTCTCGCGCGTGGCAGGCTCCCCGCCGATCGGACAGGTTGTATTCTTCCAGGTAGGATGCAGCTTCAAGGGTGATTCGCCCGTCGGCTTCCATTCCACATCATCGGGCAACATCACCGGCAGTTGGTCTTCAGGCACAGGGTTCCAGCCATGCACGTTGCAATAGACCATCGGAATCGGCGCGCCCCAATAGCGTTGACGGGAAATCAGCCAATCGCGATAACGATAGTTCACTGAGCGCTTTCCAATCCCTTTTTCTTCCAGCCATTCGACCACAGCCATGATCGCGGGATTCTTCATGCCCTTGTCGTTCGTGGCAGGCGTCCCATTGAACGGACCACTGTTGATCATCACACCTTCGTGCTCATGAGCGGCTTCCATTGTCTCGCCGTTTAACGCAACGCCCTCAGGCTGGATCACCGGGATGACAGGCAGAACATACTTCCGAGCAAACGCAAAGTCACGCTCATCATGTGCAGGGACAGCCATGATCGCGCCCGTGCCGTAACTCATCAACACATAATCGGCGATCCAGATTGGGATGCGCTTGCCGTTGACGGGGTTGATCGCATATGCACCTGTGAATACACCGGTCTTCTCTTTGTCCTTCGCTTCACGCTCGATATCCGATTGACGTGCCGCTTGCGCTTTGTATTCTTCGACCGCGCCTTTATTCTCGGCTGTCGTGATCTTATCCACCAATGGGTGCTCAGGCGAGAAGACCATAAAGGTCGCGCCCCACAGCGTGTCGGGACGGGTAGTGAAGATTTCGATGTTGTTGCCAGCTTTATCATCCCCGAAGGGGACAGTCTTGAAAATGACCGAGGCACCTTCACTGCGACCAATCCAGTTGGTTTGCAGGGTTTTGACGCGTTCGGGCCAGTCGATACCTTCAAAGTTCAGCAATTCGTCAGCGTAATTGGTTGCCTTGAAGAACCACTGCTCCAGGTCTTTCTTGATCACGGGTGTACCGCAGCGCTCGCAGACGCGGTTCTCACCTACTACCTGTTCGCGTGCCAGCGTGGTGTTATCCTTCGGGCACCAATCCACGGCGGACATTTTGCGGTAAGCCAACCCCTGCTTGAATAACTGGATGAAGAACCACTCCGTCCATTTGTAATATTCAGGATCGGCTGAAATGGCTTCGCGTTCCCAATCGAACATGTTGCCCATGCTTTTCAATTGTCTGCGCATGTTCTCAATGTTTTTGTAGGTCCACTCTTTGGGATGGATACCGCGCTTGATCGCCGCATTCTCCCCCGGCAGACCGAACGCGTCGAATCCGATCGGGAACAGCACGTTGTAGCCATTCATTCGCTTATAACGGGCGCGCGCATCTGAGGGCGCCATCGGATACCAGTGACCGAAATGCAGGTCGCCTGACGTGTAAGGCAGCATGGTCAACGCGTAGTGTTTGGGCTTCCTCTCATCGATTACGGCGCGGTACAGCTTATCCGCTTCCCATTTTTCCTGCCACTTTTTTTCGATCACCTGCGCATCATAGGATTTGTCCTTGCGCGGCGACTCGGCTTGAATCGATTCTTCGGTTGTTTTATTTACTTTTATCTCTGCCATTCTTTCCTCATTGATGTAAGTTTCAGATGTCACATTCCACGTATCGTGGGGATTTGTATATATAGCTGAGGAGGCGCGGAAGAAGAGGACCTTCTTTCCAGAAGATAAAATTGATTCGGAACCTCTTTTTCATTTGTGCCTCCTTTCAAGTTTTGGAGTCGTGGAGCTTGCTCCACTAATTCGTCAGCAAGCTGACGGACTCCATAGAAACAAAAATCCCTTCATCCACATCAGGGACGAAGGGTCACTCCGCGGTACCACCCGAATTACGTTTTCAAGTTGGAATATTCTAACGTTTAAACCTGTTAACGTCACTTTGGTCGCGATAACGGGCTTCTCCGTCACTAGCTACCCGCAACTTTGTTGCGTTCACCGGTGAAGTCCCTCTTTTGAGGTAACAGGCGAGTTCGGTCTTGTGGTATTCCC
>DASWEH010000445.1:0-3219 GCA_036394895.1 Anaerolineales bacterium | reverse complement strand
GTAATTTCCGATATTTATCCAATGCTCTCACCCTACAACTGGGACGTGCCATCAATATGACCAGCGACAGCGGTTCGAAGCAGGTTCGCCTCATTCTTCTGGAACGCTTGCCTGCCACTCTTTTGCTCATGGGGATTTCTCAACTATTTCTTTTCTTCTCGAGCGTACTGCTGGCCCTGAATCTTTCGCGCCGCTACGGAAATTTTTGGGACAAATTAGTTGTTGCACTTTCGCCTACTTCCGCAGTGCCCCCCTGGTTTTACGGCATCTTTCTCATTTTGATCTTTGCCGCGCTTTTTAAGATTCTCCCCTTTGGCGGTATGGTGGATTCTCCACCACCCTCGAATCCCATTGATTATTCATTGAGTCTGCTAAAACATTTGATACTGCCAGCCGTATCGCTGGTGTTGAGTTCTTTTTTCCTCAGCATCTATAATTACCGCACGTTTTTCCTCATCTATTCCAGCGAAGACTACGTGGAGATGGCAAAAGCCAAGGGACTTCCCGCGCGGGATGTGGAGCAGCGTTATATCCTTCGTCCGACGTTGCCAAACATCATTACCAATTTCGCGCTTCTGATCATCACCTTGTGGACCGGCGCGACCATCACGGAAACGGTTTTCCTCTGGCCCGGACTCGGCCGGACCCTCTATCAGGCAATTGGCCTGTATGATATTCCCATCATTGTTGGTTCCACCATCATTTACGCCTACCTGCTGGCACTGACGGTATTCCTGCTGGACTTTATCTATGCTCTCGTTGATCCCAGAGTGAAAGTGAGTGGGAGATAACATGAATGCCTTGAGGAATTCCTTTCAAAAGATTCTCTATTATCCCTCCGCGCTGCTGGGAATATTGGTTGTTTTCCTGCTTGTGTTCACCGCGGGATATGCGATGATCAAGATCCCGTATCGTGAAGCGATTCGTTTGTGGCGAGGCGGGGAGGAAGTTTGGTATCAGAATCCAAAGTTTGCTCCGCCGGCCTGGATCAACTATTTTTCCAGTAAGAAATATGCTGAATCGTTTGCCGTCCGCACCTCCGATGGAACCATGACCAAAGAAGTAACGCCAGGGAAGGAAGGGACAGCCACGATCTCCGAGTCTTATGCATTTGATTTTAATTACGATTATTACCCTCAGGACATGATCCTGTATCTCACGTCCAAGTATAAGGAAAAACAACCGTTCCTTTCCGCCGAATGGTTGACCCCTGACGGAAGAAAAATCAGGATCACGAACACTGCCATCCGTCAAAAGCAGACCTATCGCTTCTCGCAGGATGAAAAGTTGAAGACGCGTCTGCGTACCGATGATGTCATTCATCAGCTGTTCTCGGATCCGGAGACGGACAAACTTGTCAAGGGAAAATACCAGTTGCTCATCACGGGCACAACCTTTGAACCTGACTCCAATATCGACGTGCAATTTGTTCTTCACGGTCAGGTCTATGGCCTGGCTGGAACGGACCAGGCGCGCCGCGATTTAGTTGTGCCGTTGTTATGGGGTGCGCCTGTTGCCCTGGCATTTGGACTCATCGCTTCGGTTGGCACATCGGTTCTGACGATGGTGATTGCTGCCGTTGGGACATGGTATGGCGGATGGGTGGATGAACTGATCCAGCGCATCACTGAGATCAACTTGGTTCTGCCGTTCCTTTCTATCCTTATCATGATCGGAACATTTTATTCGCGCAGTATCTGGGTCATTTTGGGCGCGACCATCGTGCTTAGCATTTTTACAGGCGCGATCAAAAGCTATCGTTCGATCTTCGTGCAGGTAAAAGAGTCGATGTATATCGAGGCGGCCCGCGCCTATGGCGCCAGCAGCCCAAGGATTGTTTTTCTGTATTTGATCCCACGCATGATTCCATTGTTGATCCCTGGCTTGGTCTCGGCGGTGCCTGCGTTTGTCTTTCTGGAGGCCTCCTTAGCAGTGCTCGGGCTGGGCGACCCGGTCCTGCCTACCTGGGGCAAGATCATCCAGGATGCCAATTCCAATGGCGCGCTCTATCGAGGCTATTACTACTGGATTCTAGAACCTGCCACACTGCTGATGATCACTGGTCTAGGTTTTGCCATGCTGGGTTTCGCACTGGATCGTATCTTCAATCCCAAACTGAGGGATATATGAACACAACTCCCCAAAAACTTCTTCAGATCGAAAATTTGGTCTTGCATTTCAAAACCCGCTCTGGTACTGTGCAGGCAGTAGATGGCGTCAACTTTGAGTTGGATTCGAATCGCGCCGTTGTGATCCTTGGAGAATCTGGTTGTGGAAAGAGTTCGCTTGCCAAGGCCATTCTCCGCTTGCTGCCTCGCAACGTTGAAGAATACAGTGGCGAGGTTTATTTGCAAGGCACGGATGTGATGAAATACGATGAAGAACAGTTCCGGCAGAATGTGCGCTGGGCAGAAATTTCGCTTGTGCCTCAGGCGGCAATGAATTCGCTCAACCCTGTGATCAAAGTGGGGGATCAAGTCGCCGAGCCGGCGATGGTCCATCTGGGCGTCAAGAAAGAAGAAGCCATGAATTTGGCGCGGCGCATGTTCCAGCATGTGGGTGTGCCTGACGATTTTCTGGAGCGCTATCCCTTCGAGTTGAGTGGTGGGATGCGCCAGCGTGTGGCACTGGCGATGGCACTCGTGACAAGCCCCAGCCTGATCGTCCTCGATGAGCCGACCTCTGCCCTCGACCTGCTCACGCAAGCCAACATCATGAACGTGCTCAAGCGCATCAAGCAGGAGTTGGGCACTTCGTTCATTCTCATCACACATGACATTGCCACCTCCAGCGAGCTGGCAGATGAGGTCGCCATTATGTATGCAGGTCAAATCGTGGAGGTGGGACATGCGCGGGATTTCTTCCCCGCGCCGCTTCACCCGTACGCGCAAATGTTGATGGCAAGTGTCCCGCGCCTGCGCAGTGACTCGGACCCGATGTTCATCACCGGTCAGCCACCCAGCCTGATCGACCTGCCCACGGGCTGTCGCTTCAAAGCGCGCTGTCCATTCCGGTTCGACAAGTGTGATCAGGAACCACCCATGTTCGGCAAGAATGGTCGCAAAGTCAAATGCTGGTTGTACGCGTAACAAAGTAGTAGCGACTTCAGTCGCCAAGGACGACTAAAGTCGTCACTACAAATAAGGATCTTATGCCCACGCCTGCGCTTTATGATGTTCTCTATAGTTTCAAAGATATTCACAAAGTCGTTCTCAATCT
>DASWEH010000444.1:0-14040 GCA_036394895.1 Anaerolineales bacterium | reverse complement strand
TAAAAATAGGGTCCAAGATCAACGAGCGGCTGGCTGGCCTAACGAGACCCTTTCCAATTTCCCTTGAAACTGTGAATATCCAAACGGCAGCACCAATAGAAAAACGCGTCCACGAATTCCGAAGTCGACGCTTTCAATTCCCGAGGTCCCCAGAGCGATCGGTCATGTCCTCGGATCAATTTCTTTGCTGATACGTGGGGTTTCTACTATTATTACTTTACGCTTTTTCACAGAAGAAGTCAAGTCCGTGATCCAGGGGTTTCAGGACTTTCTCAAAGTAAGAGAGCCAGCGCATGGTCTAGGTGAGCCGCGAAGAAGCGTCGGGCGGAGGGGACAAAAGGGAACTGAGACCTGGCAATCAAAGCGAGGACGAGGATATTGCCTTCCGTACGGCGAGGTTTTCGCTGAGTGTTTTGAGCTCTGGATGGAACGCCGCCCAGAGCGTCACCAGTAGAACCAACGTTCCTGCCGCGACAAACAAAGCATTAAGGTCCCATTTGCTGACCACACCGGAAATCGCTTGTGAGATGGGTACCAATCCGGTACTGGATAATATCAGGAGGCTCATCATCCGCCCGAGCATTTCTCTGGGGGTCCGCATTTGTATCCAGGTGAAAAAGATAATGGCAATATAACCATTTCCCAGCCCAAGCAGGAGCAACAAGCTGAAGTCCACCCAGGTTGATGAAATAAAACCAAGTGAACCGATGACTGCTCCAAAGGCAACCAGTAGACCAATCATAATGATCCGCATGACTATTCCACTTGGACGGGGCAAGGAACCGGCCATCAGATAGCCACCCAGATTCCCTCCAGCATAGGCGGACATGAGCAGGCCGAAGGCCACTGCGCCCTCGGGTAGACGCTGGTCTGCCAGCACAGGGATGCCAACCAGGAGAGGACCCAGGATCAGGAAATTTGTTGCCATGATCACCAAAAACATCAGCCGGAGAGCTTTGTCATGCCACAGGGATTTCACTCCATTCAAAATAGAAATCCAAACCCTCTCTTTCTCTAGTGCATCCCCGGCGAATTGGCTCATCCCTCCACCTCCGTGGATCAGCCACAAGCAAACCGCTGAGACACCGAAACTCACTGCATCAATGGCAAACGCCAAACCTATGCCAAGATAGGAACTGGAGTATTTGCCGATCAAAATGCCAGCAACCGTTGGTCCGATGAATGAAACAAGTTGGACACTACCCATCATGATTGAGTTGCCCGCTTGCAGATCCTGTTCCTCAACCAGCATAGGTACAATACTGTTCCCCGCTGGGACTGCAAACCCAGCTACCAAGCCAAATCCCAGACTAAAGAGATATAGCATCCACAATTGCACAGTCCCGGTGAAAATCACCAAAGCCATCAAGGTGGTCAAAATGAAGCGGATGAAATCTGAAATGAGCATAATGAGGCGCGGTGAGAAACGATCCGTGATCGCTCCGCCCAAGAGCATAAACACAGCGCGCGGAAGACCCTCTAACGCCAAAACAATGCCCAAAGCGAGCGGGTCGCCTGTCAGTTTCAGCGTCAGCCAGGGTGTCGCAATGAGGGCGAATTGATCACCCAGCAAAGAGGTCGTGGTGCCGGCGAACAGCAGACGGAAATCTCGCAGTGACATTACGCGCAGCATAGGATTTTGTGTTTCTACCATTTCGATTATCGATCTTTCCACTATATGCCAAGTGTCTTTATGTAAGGCATCTCAAAGCTCAATTCGTTAGCTGTCTTAATCATGCGGATAGGGTAGCAGCCAATGAAGTTCCTTTTGTGTCTCTTCCGGGTATCACAAATATCGATCTTGATCCCATCCTTGAACTCAACAGCTTTGCCGGACCGCCTGAGATAAGTTACATCGTGCGCGACGTCCGAGAAAGCCCAGACGTAGATCGTGCAATGATTCCTGCCCCGACAATTAGAATCTTCATTCTATTTACTCCTTGAGCTATTTCCGGGGAAATTGCTAACTTATCATAGAACAAATAGACAGAAAAACCCCCTGCAAATCGGACGGGTCGTACTGTCCAAGTGGATAGGTTATGGGCTTCATGGCAGTATCAGCGGCACAATTGAAGCAATAGTTGTTTTTGGGCTCAGAGACGGTAATTAAGTTTTGGTAATCTGTTTTGTATTACTGAACCTGGGCAATAAGCATATGATTTTCTAGTTTATGGGCTCTTCGGGATTAAGTGGGGTTGGGGGCACACTCGACCAGGATGCGTAGGCGGAAGTGGTCGAAGTTGGTGAACCCAAAAGCACGCCGCTTAATCAGTTTGATTTTGTTGTTGATCCCTTCAGCAAAGGCATTGGTCCAGCGTTCGATAAAATAGTTCAGGATGAGTTCGAACCAGTTTTTCAATGTCACCAGAAACGATTGGAGTGCAGTCACGCTCTGTTTCTCAACCTGTTTTATCCAATGGCGTAATGCGACTCTGGCTTGTTCGCGGTCTGCGGTTGTCTCAAAGATTGCACGGAACTGTTCTTTCAGTTGATGGCAGACTTTCAATTCGGGTGCCGCTTGGTACAGATTTTCCAGTTTTAGGCGTTGTTTCTCGTTCAGGTCTTTCTGGTTCTTGACCAATACCCAACGGCTGCCCTTCAGTTGCTCTTTGACTTCGTCAGAAGCATTGCGCTGGATTTCTCGGCGAGCCATCGTCAGGCAATGGTTGAGGTTCTTCATGACATGAAAACGATCCACCACAATGCGGGCATGGCGCAGTTTGGCCTTGATCGCCAGCGTGTAAGGTTCCCACATGTCCAGATTGACCACCTTGATCGCCTTTTTCATCTCTGGCGCCAGTCCATCCAGCCAATTTTCAAGCGTTTTTCGCTCGCGATCGGGCAAAACGTCCAAAACATAGCCTTCTTCCGGCGCACTCAGCACCAGTACGAAATTGCCGTGTCCTTTTTCCAATGCAATTTCATCAATGTTCAAGACGCGGATGGGCTTCGTCTGGCGCGCCGCCGTCGTTTTTTTGCCCAACGTTGGAAGATGCCTTCCACGGCATCATAGCCCAACTCCAGAAAGGCGCTGACATCTTGCACCGTGCTTTTGCGACAAAGCTGGTAGACATGTTCTTCAAAGCGTTTGGTATAACTGCTGTCAAAGTTCAACCATTCCACTCGTTCAGTGAAGGATTGCTGGCAAACCGCACACTCAAAACGACGGCTGTGATACCGCAAGTAACTCTTTCTGCCGGATAACGATAAGTCGCGCACTAATCGTGGTTCATCGTAATCATGGATCGTTGTGCTGGGTGTTTGACAAGTCGGACAAATGGCAACTTCCAATCTCGATTTGATTTCCAGGATGGCTGTTTCCAGCTGGGAAACCAGACCTACTACGTTCAGAAAAAACTGCATGGCCAATACGTGATCGTCTGGGTGGATGGGCAACGACGAGAGTTCGCGATCTTTGCCAATCGGCACCTGATCAAGAAACTCTCCATCAAAGGCTTGTAAAACCGCTTGATGAACTTCCCCGACTACCTGGAACTCATGTGCACGGAAGCCATCTCCGCTTGGCGTCGTATCCTTCGGCGCACCCCTACCTATCGCCAGGTCACGATGTAGGTAAATATCCGAGGGTCATGATGTGAGAAAACAGTACACCTTACCTAGGAGGAGATTGAATGCATGTTGAAGGCTTGCACTTACTCGCGTGAAGCCGAGACATCCATGCGCAGGAAATTTGCCTTGGCCGTCGCAGGTCATTGCGCTGATGGCAGCGGGGAATGAAGAAATCCCGACTCTGCATTTGGTGGAGATACTGCCTCCGGTCAACCTAAGTTGATGAGTGCGTAGAACAAAATCTTTATAGGCCAAAACACATAACTAAGCAGGATAGCTTAGCTTATGTTTACTTTTCCATTCGGAGCTCGGCCCAAATTGGGCTTGCCTATTGACTTTCCCTTTTTTTTTCCTATAATGGTTATAACAACCTAACAACATAACCAATTCTAGCTGGAGGTAGGTGTGGGCGCTCGCTACTTGGACAAAAACAGTCATGAGCCTCTCTACCGGCAACTTGCGAAATTGCTTGTATCACAGATTCAAGCTGGGGATTACCAAACGGGCAATCGCTTGCCTTCGGAGCGTGAACTTTCTGAAGTCCATAAGGTCAGCCGGATTACAGCACGTCAAGCAATTGATTTGCTGTTTGAGGATGGCTTGATTTTTCGCGAGCAGGGGCGCGGTACCTTTGTCGCCGAGCCCCGTATGCGCCACCTACAAGGACTCACCTCGTTCACGGAGGATATGCAAGCACGTGGCTTCGTTCCGCACTCACGGGTTCTGGCGCAGGAAGGGCTTGAAGCAGATGAAGAATTGCAAAACAGTTTGCGAATTTCTGCTGGGCAGCGCATCCTTCATCTTGTTCGTCTGCGCATGGCCGATGGACGGCCAATTGCCCTCCAAGCTAGCTACATTAGCCTTGCTCTATGTCCGGGCTTGGAAAATGAAGATTTCAAGGATCAATCCCTTTTTGCCCTCTTACGAAGTAAATATTATTTGTACCCGACTTGGACAGAAATAGACGTTCAGGCGGTGCCGGCTAGTAAGGAAGAAGCCCTGCTGCTAGAAATTCGTCCCAATGATCCCTTACTGGTTATACGCGGCAAGACGTTCACCGATTCTTTTGAACCTATTGAAACGGTACGCACCACTTATATTGGCAAGGGTTTGGCCCTCTATATTGGCCGTCAGCGGATCGGAGGCTCGCGTTGAGCTTGTTACCTGCTGAGGAACGGCCGATCCTGGCGGTGGACCTTGGTGGAACTAAACTGGCTGTAGCAGTCATTTCTCCCCAAGGCGAGCTGCTGACTGAACTCCAAGAGCCGACCTGTCAGGACGGTCCCCAGCCTGGCATTGAGCAGATCGTGCGCCTAGCTCACAACCTACTTGATTCTCCGGCGGTGGACGGATTAAAGATAGAAGCCGTCGGGGTGGGTATTCCGGCTGTGCTGGAGCGCGGCAGTGATCTCGTCATTTGGGGGCCAAACTTGAACGGCTGGAGGAATGTAGCGCTGCGCCCCGCGTTGGAAAAGGATCTGAGTTTACCGGTTTATCTGGAATATGATGGTCATACAGCTGTTCTGGCTGAATACTGGCTGGGCGCTGGCCACGGGTTTCATAGCATCGTGGATCTTATTGTTGGCACCGGAATTGGCGGCGGGATGATTTTAGAAGATCATCTCGTGCGCGGATTCAATCGCTTGGCAGGTGCGGCGGGCTGGTTCGTCTTAGCCGACGACCCAAATCTGCGTGATGATCGCGCTCATTCGATTGGCTTTTGGGAGGCAGTCGCTGCCGGCCCAGGTCTTGCGTTTCAAGCGCAGGCGGCTTTACCGCTTCACCCTGATTCCCATCTCGCTCAGGTAGCCAATCCCTTGACTGCTGTCGATATCTTCACCGCGGCTGAGCAGGGCGACGACTTTGCAATCCAATTGCTGGACCGTCTGGCAGGCTGGCTTGGATTGGGTATCGCCAATATTGTTAGCTTGCTTAATCCTGAAGTGGTCATCCTGGGTGGAGGGATGGGGAGTCAATGTGCGCGCTTGCTCCCCTCTATCCAAGAAGTTGTCCGGCGTTGGGCGCAGCCAATCTCCGCCGGCGCTGTGCAACTCAAAGTTTCCTCCCTCGGCGCACGGGCCGGGTTGCTGGGCGCAGCCTATGCTGCTTGGCTCCGTCTGCGAGAGGCAAGAGAACAAAGTTAGGAGGTGAAGAACAAAAAATATCCTGAATTCTATTGCTTTCGATGATCGATCCATAACTTTTTCAACTTTGTGAGAGGAGAATTTCCTTATGAAACGAACCCGTTTCTCATCCATTGTTATGACCATGATAGTGGTTTTGGGCTTATTGCTGGGTGCTTGCCAAGCCGCACCGGCAACCCAGGCAACCTCCAATGAACCTGTGAAGCTGGTAGTTTTGACTCACTGGGGGGAAGAATCTTTAGCTACGCCGATGAAGGCCTTGTTGGATGAATATACCAAGGCCAACCCAAACGTGACGATCGAATACCAAGCGGTGACGTTTGATCAGCTCCTGACGAAGATCTCCACGTCACGCGCCGCGGGCACGGCTCCGGATATCATCCATATTTACAACTTATGGATGCCCGATTTTGTGAAGGGCGGCGCTTTAGCTACTCCTCCAGCGGATGTTGTTGAGGATATTAAGGCGAATTACAGTCCAGGTTCCGTTTCCGCGGTAACGGTTAACGATCAAATTTGGGGATATCCAACCGAAATCAATACGTGGCAACTCGTCTACAACAAGAAAATGTTTGCCGATGCTGGGCTGAGCGAACCCCCGAAGACGCTGGATGAACTAAAAGACTATGCCTGCAAGTTGACGAAAAAGAAGGCAGATGGCACACTGGAACATACCGGGCTGGCAGTATTGACCGGTTGGGATTCCGGCGTGGTTCACCCCTTCCTGTCTTTGCTCTGGTCGAATGGTGGTGAGTACTTGGCGTCTGATCAATCCAAGGCCATGTTCAACAGCCCGCAAAGCAAAGAAGTGCTGCAAGCCTATTCCGATATGATCAAAGAGGGTTGTGTAGATCCTGGCTTGGGCGGTGGCTTCAATGACTTTGTCACGGGCAAGTCCGCGATGGTGATCATGGCGAACTTCTTCCGTTCAGACCTGAAGAACTCGTTTGTGGATGGCTATGATAACGTTGGCGTTGCACCCATCCCGGTTGGTCCCAGTGGAGATAAGTCCGTAGCTCTTCAGTACAACTGGCTGTGGACCGTCGATAAGACCAGCAAGAACGCGGAGGAAGCCTGGAAGTTGGTCAAGTGGTTGAATTCACCGCGTGGCGAAGGGAAAGCCTCCCCGATGGGCGAATATCTAACATCAGCGTTGGGAGCTATTCCCAGCCGATTATCTGACCAGAAAGCTCTCTCCGATACATTAAGTGATTTCTTCCTCAAAGCTTACCTCGACTCTGCATCAACCAGTCAACCTGAGCCGGTTCTGGTGGGTGGACAGGAAATTAAGACCGCCTTGCAGACGGAGATCGAGAACACTTGGTACGATAAAAAATCGATTGATGAAGCTTTGCAGTCAGCGGCGACGGAGGCAGACCGCATTCTGAGCGAAAATAAGTAGACGAATTTATTCCTTGGGTTTTTAGGCTATCCCAGCCTAAAAACCCAAGGGACGTTTCTTGAAAAGGAGATGCGCCATCGCAACTTCTGCTTTATCCAAAGACTCAACCCTATCCCGTCGAAGAGTGCTGAATCAGAAAACGATTTGGGCATTTATTTTTGTGATTCCAATCGTGCTTTATCTGGTGATTTTTTCCCTGGGCCCCATCTTGTTTAGTTTTTGGGTTAGCTTGAACGATTGGAATCTGATTGCGCCTTTGGGTGAGATGAAATTTCGAGGTCTCGAAAATTATGCGTATATCTTTCAGCAGGATGACAGGTTTCGACAGGCGCTTTTGAACACCATCCGGTTTACGGTCTTAGGAGTCACCGCCAACACAATCCTTGGACTCGCCGGGGCTTTGCTGCTCAATTCGCGCCTGCGATACCGTGGCTTTTGGCGAACTATCTTCTTTCTGCCCATGGTCACCGCTCCGTTGGCGTTGGGAATGATGTGGGGCACGTTACTGAACAAAAACTTTGGCTTGATCAATCGAATCCTGCTCGCAATAGGATTGCCTGTTCAACCGTTTCTATCCAGCCCGGACCAGGCGCTGTACTGTATCATCTTAATCGCTGTCTATCAGTATGTTGGCTACTATATCGTGGTGTTCACTGCGGGTTTGCAGGGCATTCCACAGGAATATTTTGACGCGGCGGCCGTGGATGGCGCCAACTCGCTGCAAACGTTTTGGCATATCACGCTGCCGCTATTGCGGCCTGTGCTGTTGTTCCTTGTGGTGACGAATACCATCGGCGCCCTACAAGTCTTTGATATTGTATTTGCCACGACGACCGGTGGGGCAGAGACCAGCGGTGGAGGACCCGCTGGCGCTACAATGGTGCTCGTGTTGCATATGTACAATAATGCTTTTAAGTTCTTCCGGATGGGACGTGCTTCCGCTATGGCCATTATTTTGTTTGCGATCATCTTCATTGTGACGCTTATCCAGCTCCGTTTGGCGCGCGAGCGAGACTGACAGGCAGGCGCGATGGACTCAAAAAGCGTAAATGTTTTGAATGTGTTGGGAAAGGTTCTCAAATACGGCGCATTGATCTTCCTCAGTCTCTGGATGCTGCTGCCGTTCTATTGGATGATCTCTGCTTCCTTGATGACGTCTAAGGAAATCATCCAGATGCCACCGCCGCTTGTTCCGGAAGCCCCCCAATGGCAAAACTATGTGCGGGTTACGGAGGTTGTCGATCTTGCACGTGCATACTTAAATATCATTTTGGTGACTGCACTAACTGTACTCGGTATTCTATTCACCAGTTCCCTGGCTGGTTTTGCGTTTGCCAAGTACCAGTTCCCCGGCCGGAATCTTCTTTTTGCGATGATTTTGGCGACCATGATGATTCCCTTTTTTGTGATTCTCATTCCGGTTTTTTATGTCGTCAAAGTGTTCGGCTGGACGAATAATTACGCCGGGTTGATTATGCCTGGCTTGGTCAGTGCCTACGGCATCTTTATGATGCGCCAATTTATTCTTACTCTTCCCGATGAACTGCTGGATGCCGCTCGGATCGATGGGGCTAACGAGTTTCGAATCTATTGGCAAATCATCCTGCCGTTGACCGGGCCTGCGCTGGCTACCTTAGGTGTGTTCAACATGATCAGTGTTTGGAATTCGTTTTTGTGGCCCTTGCTGATCGCCCAGTCACCCGATCTGTATACAGTGCCTTTGGCACTGAACAGTCTGCGCACCTTTGGGATGGAAGCACAAGTGTTGAACTTACAGATGGCGGGTACCGTAGCAAGTGTGATTCCCACCCTGGTGATCTTTGTTTTCTTGCAGCGCTATTTCACGCAAGGCATCGCGTTGACCGGGTTAAAAGGCTAGGCAAAGAACATGTTTCGGCTCATCAGATTCTTTGGTCTTGTTGGTTTGTTATCGAGTCTTTTGGCATCCTGCGCGGGAGGTGCGCCTGCCCCTACCTTGGCCCCTGTCGAAGCGGGATCTGGTCAACAGCTAATCCCCGGAGTCAGTGAATCGGCCGCGATCTCTTTGGCGGGGAAATGGCGGGCGCAGAAGGCAGACGCTTTCAGCGACGAGCTTGTCGCGCCGGACTTCGATGATTCGGCTTGGAGTGAGGTAGATGTGCCCAGCTCCTGGAGCGAACAAGGCTTTGGTGATTTGGAGGGCACACCGACGATGGTCGTGTATCGTACCAAAGTAGCTGTGCCGCGCTCCTGGCAAGAGAAGGCAGTGGGCATCAGTGCTTGGCTCAATCCATTCAATGGGCGCGTGTTTGTCAATGGCACAACAGTGGAGCCTGTGCGCAAACCTTTTGCCGCGTATGCAGATGTCAGCAAGTTGCTTAAATACGGCGAAAGCAACACGATCGCTGTTACTACAATGTATGCAGGTTACTCTGAATTCTCTCAAGGCGATCCACCGCGTCTTGGTCTGATCGATCAGATTGCCGTCACAGCGATCCAGCATGAAGAGGTTGACGTTGCTGGCAATAAAGCTACATTTATTCACCCAAAACAGGAAGGTGATTACCCGGTCATCGTATTCAATTTTACCGGCTCGCATTTCATGGCGGAGCGCGAAGCTTGGTATGACTTGGGCGATGACCTGGCTCGCACGGGAATCGCTTCTCTGGCACTCGCATTGGGCGATCAAAAGGTAGAAAGCGTTCAGGCGGCTCTGGAGTATCTTCGCCAAACAGGATTGGTAGATGAGCAGAAGATTTTTCTTTTAGGTGGCGGACAGGGTGCGCCGACGATGCTTGATGTTGCCCTGCAAGACCCAATGATAGCGGGCCTGATCCTCATTTCTGCTCCACCAGTGAAAAACTTAGAACAACTTGATTCTCGTCCCATGTTGTTCATCGCTAGTCAAGGGGAACAACATGGCTTGATCCTGGAACAGGCTCAACAGAGCGCGGCAGGTATAACGAATGCGCAGGTTGTCACATTACCAGGAGAGAGTAGTGGTACCTTTATCTTTAGTACCGTGTGGAGTAAGGTGCGCCGGGCTCTTATAGGCTTTGTGCAAGCTCCAAAGTAATGTGTTAATAGGAGTGTCTATGGAGCGTGAAGAATTCATCCCGATTGCGGTATGGTATACAGGCGGCAAGGCGCGCGCGACGATGGTGCGCCCACCGGACGCGGATTCGCCCGTGACTTGGAAAAAAGATTTGGAGACGATTAAGGACTGTGGGTTTAATACCGTCCGGTGTTGGGTGGATTGGGCAACCGCTGAGCCACAGCCTGGTGAATACCATTTTGAAACCCTGGATCTTTTGATGGATTTGGCCGAAGAGGTTGGGCTAAAGGTGATTATCCAAATCTACCTGGACTCGGCGCCCGATTGGCTGGTGAAATATTTTCCAGACTGCCGGTATGTCTCGGCAGGCGGTGTGCCGATTGATTCGCAGGGCGCGCCGGGGTACTGTTATGATCATCCCGGTGTGCATAATGCGGCAGAGCGCTTTATGGTCACCTTGGCTGCACGCGCAGCCAAGCGCTCCTGCTTCCTGGGCTGGGATCTGTGGAGCGAGCCGCACATCGTCCAGTGGGGTTACTTCGATTACCTGCCTCAGCCAGCTGTATTCTGCTATTGCAACCATACTGTCCAGCGCTTCCGCGACTGGCTGCGACGCCGCTACGGAACACTCGATGCGGTGAACAAAGCCTGGTATCGACAATTCTCCAGCTGGGATACCATCCCTGCTCCTAAATTCATCTCATTGATGACTTATACCGAATATATTGACTGGATTCACTTTATTCAGGAGAAACTGGCGGAAGATCTGACCTGGCGTCAGAGCTCCATCCGTCAAGCTGATCAACACACTACCACCAGCCATTCGGCTGTGCCGATGGTGCTGACAAACCCATTGGATGAACAAGGCTCGCCGGATGATTGGAAGATGGCAAAAGCCGTGGAAGTCTGGGGAACTTCACTCTATCCCAAACATGTGGGTGCCAAGGAAACCAAGAATGCCTTCTTTCGGGCGGCTATGCTGACCTCCACGCGCTCGGCGTGTGATTCGGTAGACGCGCCTTATTGGCTAGGTGAGCTACAAGCCGGGCACGGTTACGTGGGCATGTTTGCTTCACATATGACTGCGCAAGATGCCCGCCAGTACCTACTCCAGCCCCTGGCGCACGGAGCAAAGGGGTTGTGCTTCTACGCATGGTATCCGATGAGCAGCGGATATGAATCCGCTGGCTTTGGAATGGCCAACCTGGATGGATCACCGAGCGACCGCGCTCTGGCAGCAGGGGAGCTGGTCCAAAAAATCTCCCCGGATATGCAACTGTTTTACCGCGCCAAACCGGTTCCGGCCGCGGCCGCAATCTGCTTGAACAACTATTCGAACATCATGTGGCAATGTATGCGCCAGCCTTGGCATTACATCCCCAGCCGTTCCTATGTAGGAGCATACAAGGCCATTCATCAAAAATATTTGCCGGCCGATTACATCCACCCCGATGAGATCAGCCAGGGCAAGCTGGAGAAATACAAAGTTTTATACCTACCCTTCTCATTCATGTTGCCACGCCAAGCGGCCACCCAGATTGGGAAGTTTGTCGAAAAGGGCGGGATCGTCCTGGCGGAGGCGCGCACCGCCTGGAATGATGAGACGGGCTACTGTGGGGATGCCGTGCCAGGTTTTGGGTTGGAGAAGGTGTTTGGTTGCCGCGAGAAAGGCGCGGAAGGGGTAGGAGAAGACGCCCGCGTTCCGGTGCGGATCGTCCGCGCTCACCCAGCGCTACCCATGCTACAAGAAGGTGATGTGTTACAGGGCGCCTTCTTCCTGGAAGCGCTCGAACTACTCTCTCCAGATGCTGAGGTCGTGGGCGTATTCGAGGATGGCTCGCCGGCTATCACGGTGCACCGCTATGGCAAAGGTTGGGCTGTGTTTGCAGGCACCATGCTAAGCTTGGGCTATTACAAGTTCGACGATACCAACACAGGCAAGTTCTTGCAAGGCTTGCTCGATCTGGGGCAGCTCGAACTGCCCGTGCAATTCGGGAACATCCCTGAAGGCGTGGAAATTGAACCGCGCCTCTTGGAATTCTTGGATGATCATGGTAAGCCAGGGTATCTTTTCTTTGCGTTCAACCACAGCCAGCCGAACGGCTCTCCAGAAAGCTCCCCGCCATTTAGTTTTGGCCTACGGATCGTTTCTGGCGACTACTCGGTCAGCGATGTAGTGAGCGGGCAAACTGTTCCCGCTACTTGGTCCGACGGACGCTTACAGCTTCAAACCCGCCTCGAACCCGGAGAAATATGGCTGGTAAAAATCCTATCCACTTAATCGAGTGCACTACATATATATTCCATTCAAAGGAGAGTGATTGATTTATGTCTGCAGAAACGTATTTTGAAAAAGTTGCTGAGCTTCTAGAAAAGATTCGTACTACCCAAATGGAAAATATCCAGGCGGCTGCCCGCGCCTTTGCGACCTCGATTTTAGCCGGCCGGGCTGTGCATGTATTTGGATCAGGACATTCGGTGCTGCCAGTGCAGGATATTTTCCCGCGCTATGGGGCATATGTCGGCTTTCATCCGATCATGGACCCACGCTTGATGTGGTTCAATGTTGTGGGTCCGGGTGGTGCGCGCGAGCTGCTCTGGCTGGAGCGTGAGCCAGGCTATATTAAGAACGTGCTTCTGTCCCATCACCTCGATCCGCGCGATAGCCTGCTGATATTCTCACACGGAGGCATGAATGCTGCCGGGATCGAAATGGCGTTGGCTGGCAAAGAGGCTGGCTTGACTGTCGTCGGAGTCTCCTCAATCAATAATCGCGAAATGAACCAGTCTAAGCACCCAAGTGGAAAAGCGCTGCAAGACATCGTAGATATTCTGCTCGATAACTGTTCCCCGTCAGAAGATGCGCTCGTGGATATAGAAGGCCTCACAGGTCGTGTGGCTGCCAGTTCCACCTTTACCTTTGTTTCGATTGCCATGGGGTTAGTTGCGGAAACCGCGGCCGAGATGGCCCGCCGTGGACTGCCACCGGAGCGTGTCTTTGTCTCGCCGAACGTCATGGGTGTGCCAAATACCAATAATGAGCAGGTCTTCCGCGATTACGAAAAGTTCGAACGCAGTCTATAAGAGAGTCTAATTGTTCCGAGACGCAGGCAAGTAGGCAGGCGTATTTAGGTTTTGTTTAATACGTTCTGTTTTGGAGCAATTGGGTGTTCGACCACCTGATCGGTGAATGGACAGGTCATTAACAATCACCTCTCCTAAGGTCGGGTGTCAATGCCATTGATGCGGTTAGTCGGCGTGGACATGCCACTGCCAAGCTTCCAGTAATGGCGCCAAACGCGCCGGTTTCAGTTTGCAAATCCACTCCGTATTCGGTGTTTTGATGGAAGTCCATTTGAGCTTGTCCCATATCTATCCTGTGTTTCACTTCGCCCTGAGCGGAGGGCTGCATGTTCCTTGCAGTCCCGCAGTCGAGATCCAAGCTTTATCATTTATCACAGCGTTTTCAGTTCATGATATAAATCGATCATGAAAATGTACTCATCCGTTACCCCTGAAGTCCTCTCACATCTTGCCAAATTGGTTGGTGAGGAAAACATCAGTACGCGACAGTCGGACTTGGATTTGCACTCTCAAGATCAGAGCGCGCATGAAGCGCACCCTCCGGAAGTAATCCTGTGGGTGGAAAACGTAGAGCAGGTTTCGCGTGTGCTGGCATATGCCAATCAACAACGTATACCTGTCACTGCCTGGGGAGCGGGTACCTCCCTCGAGGGTAACCCAATTGCTTTATGTGGCGGAATCTTGATTTCGTTTGCGCATATGAACAAAATTGTCGCAATTCATGCGGATGATTTTCAAGTCACAGTACAACCGGGGTTGGGATATAAAGATCTCAACATCCAGCTTGCTCGTCATGGATTGTTTTT
>DASWEH010000443.1:0-8603 GCA_036394895.1 Anaerolineales bacterium | reverse complement strand
TGCGAAATTATGATCGGGCATTTTTAGGTATTCGCCGATATCCAGCACGCGCGGATCGTAAAGGATATGATTGGGTTCCGCTTTTTGCGCTTCGTCCGCATGAGCGGGATTGTTCAACGCATAGTGACAATCCGTGCATTGGAGTTGGCGTTCGGCATGAATATCCCAGGAACGATTCAGGTCTTCCTTGCCGCTGATGTTCAAGCCTGAATCAGAAATCTTTTGGGGGGAGATGACCTGTCCTGTTGTTGCGGTCTGTGGATTGGTTAAGTCAAAGGCTGAAATGGTAAGAGGTTCATCTGTGTTCGTATGAACTTCACCATGACAGGCGGCGCAGTTTGCATTCGTTGGGTCTTGAATCTTGACAAAGTCAGATTTAAGTTCGCCGTTTTCATCAAAAGCGTCAGCGTTGTAAACCCAGGCATTCGAGTCCTCCTTCGTAATAATTCCTGTGCCGACCAAGGTTGCTGTATTTGCGTCACCAAAGTCCCCATTTTTGATGGTTTCGACACGTGATTGATTGTTGGGGTTTTCAAGATGACAGACGAAACAGTTCATTTCCATGGTGCCCGAAATTGTCCAGTCCCAGGCTTCGGCGTTGCCATCTTTGTTGAGGAGGTTGGCTTCAGGGTTCTGCGAATCTGCTTTTATGCCACCCAGTTGTGTCCCTTCGCGGGAGGTAGTAGCGGGTCCACCACCAACAACACGACTGCCATACAGTTTCAGCCACTCGGCAGTCGAGAGGTCGAGACGTTCATCACCTTTTTGCGAGAGGAAGCGATAGGTCAGTGGATCCCATTTGCCGAACATGCCGTTGCTGGAATTGAGTTCGCCGTCTTGCGTGTAAGCACTCAATCCCAAATCCGAGTGAAACGCGTGGCTCTGAATGAAGTCTGTGTCATGACATTGACCACAGGTCTTCATCGTGGAGACTGCAGAACCAATCTCCAATACGTCTTGACCGGAGGCATCAAGTAAGGCAAAGGTTGGATGTAGGGGCGAGATTTGCCCGAAGGGGACGGGAGCAGGCTCAGGCTTCGCGAGAGCGGAGCGAATCCCGAAGAAGGCGGTGATTACGAGGAGCAATCCAAGAGTGATGAAGATGTTGCGCTTTGTCATTTCTATTTATCCCTTCCACCCCATTCGATGGGATCGCCCGGATAACCAAGGGCTTGCCAATCGATGCGTCCACTGTCGCCATGACAGGCATCACATGTCAGAGCTTTGTCGGAGGACTGGACCATGTGAGTTGTGGGCCAGTACATGTATGTTTCAGTGAAGCCATACTGACCGCTATATTGCAGACCTGTGATTGGCGCAGCGATCTCAAAAGCATTGTTCCAATCGAAGTTTGTCCAGAAGCCGTTTTCGCCAGAGGTAATGGGCTGAAGCAGATACTTGTTCACCACATCGTAAGGCTGTTTGGCAATATGCAACTTGAACGGGAAGATCTTTGCGTTGGGATCGTTGATATTTCCCGCGGGTTTGTTGATGTATGTGATCCCGTTGGGATCGATCTTGTCGCCTAGAATATAGCGGTATTCATTGTTGCCGTTGAACCAAAGATAGGTCGGCTTGAAGTTCTTTTCGTAGACGAATTCACCTTTAATCTTGAGATAGGTGAAATGATCATCCACGCGACCCTCCTGCCCAGCCTTTGACCAATCCCAGAAAATCTTGGTCGGGTCTTCCAATGCCATCGCTGGGACATGACAGGTCTGGCAGGCGACCGCCGAAAGATGCGTGTTGATTCGTTCATCTTTGTGCTGTTGATTGACATGACATTGCTGGCATGATACCTGTTCTTTCGGGTCAACTGTGTAATTGTCTGCAATCATGCGCCCGAGGATTTGGTGATCTTTGGTCTGATGACAGTCGGTGCATTGCATGTTGAGCTGACCACCCATATGGATGTCATTATTTTCGGTGGGGAAGTACAGACTCTCGTCGAGGTCGCCGTGCTTGATGCCGTTCCCGCCGCCGCCGTCGAAGTGACATTTGCCACAATTCTCGCGCGTCGGCGCACGGACCGAACGTGCCGCGGCAAGCAAATCTACGCCGTCGGCAGGATTACCGAACAAGCCTTTGCCGTACGCGCCGGTGTCGGCATGGCAGGCGAGACAATCTACGTTTTCAGGGTTGGACTGTTCCGCTTTTTTACCGGCTTCCCAGCCATACCCGGCATGACAGGACATGCATTTGTTTTCATTGCCCTGGGAGCCGATGCAGAAGTTATTGATCTGGTTGATCTTTCCGATCGTCACTGGGGTATCGCGCCAGGGAACATTGAAAGCCTTCGATTCCCATGTCCAGTGTGTGGTGCTCATCATTTGAGTCGCGGCATCTGGATGACATTCCAGGCAGGCGCGCGTGACTTCCTGTCCCGTTTTCAATTCGCCTTTGACGATATCCGTGTGGTCCACATGCACAGGCTTCTCGGGCAAGTAGTCTGCAGGATTTGTGGAGGGCTTATTGGCGTGGGGGAGGAAGTAAAGGATAGGGACGAGAATCACGATCATGATTCCGAGCAATCCCAAGGTCCAAAAGGGGAAGCGCTTCTTCATACATTCTCCTTAACCGAGTTCGTTGACGAGGTTGGCTCGTTGAGTCAGCCTGTCCCGCATTGCGGAACGCAGAAGGTCCATCGCTTGAATCACGCGTTGATCCACCAGGTGGTAGGTGATGACCGTTCCCTGACGTTCGGTGAACACAAGTCCGCGTTCGCGCAAAACCTTCAGATGTCGCGATGTGGTGGGTTGGGGGATCCCCAGTTCGTTCGTAAGCTCGGTTACGTTTTGTGAGCGTTCATTCAGCGCGTATAGGATGAAGATACGTGTAGGATCGGATAGCGCGGCGCAAAAGTCTGCCTGCAGCTGAGTGATTTCCTGTTTTAGGGTTGGGTTGACCATGTTTGCCTTCCTATATGCGCATGAACGAATATATGAACCCATCATAATATTGTGACAGATTGTACAATAGTGAATGATGTCACATATTCATGCGCATAATGTCATAAGGACTGTTGTATAATGCAGGAAACAGTTTTGAGGATTTCATATGGCTCTTTATCAGCACGATGCAGTTTCAGTAAATATCGGTGAACGATTACGTGAGCTACGCGAGGCGCGCAATATCTCGATGCGCGCGCTTGCCACACGAAGCGGACTTTCTGCTAATGCTTTGTCTATGATCGAGCGCGGCAAAGCCTCACCATCGGTGAGCACTTTGTATAAATTAGCTGATGCACTGGGTGTTTCCATTACATCGTTTTTTGGTTCAGATACACAGAGGCAGCAAGTTGTATTCTTGAAGGCAGATGAACGGACGCGCGTGTCTTTCACGCGCGGTGTCTTTGAAGGATTGGGTGGCGAGCGATTTGTTGGCAGGGTGGAGCCTTTTCTGCTTACGCTTGAGAGCAATGCGAACAGCGGACCGCGCAGTATGACACATACCGGACATGAATTTGTTTTTTGCCTGCGCGGTGAATTGGAGTATCAGGTGGAGCGGCAGGTCTATCAGCTTTCCTCCGGAGATAGTCTTCTGTTTGCCGCGCATTTAAAGCATCGCTGGAAGAATGTGGGCGGGACAGTTGTCAGTGCATTAATCATCATTTCGGGATTTGAAGAGGGCGAGCAATTACACGCCATGCACTGGAAGAAGGGCGAATAAAAAACAAAAAAGCGACTCAATTGAGTCGCTTTCGTTTCAAGCCGGTACCTGGTTCAGATCAACAGGCGTTGTGTCACCTTAGGCGTACATGCCCCAGTCCAACGCGGATGGGTCTTCCATCATCGAAAAGTCCCACATATCCATGCCCATTTCAATGGTCACGGGCATGTTAAGTCCTTCCACGGCTTTGGCTTTGGTCATCTCGATCATAGCGGGACCGTAGGGACAAAATGGGGTGGTGAGGATCATTTCCATGCGCGCGATATCATTTTCGATCTGCACATCGCGGATCAATCCCAGTTGGATAATGTCCATACCGATTTCAGGGTCCACCACCTCTTTCAATTTTTCGCGCAAAAGTTGGACTTTATCGGGATGTGTGTCATGAATTGTCCATTGAATTTGATTTACAGACTCTTCTGTCATTTTTCCTCATAATAATTTGTCATTGCGAGACGGGTGTTTTCCTGACGACACTTGCGCCGCACGCCAGTGCAGGTGAGCAATCTCCTCACAGAGTTGGGGATTGCTTCGCTCACTTGCCTAAGGGCTCGTGGCTTGCAACGACATTAGTTTTTACAACGGCCGGTTGTACCACATAAGTGCAGAACGCACCGCCGTCGAGAATACATTGCACTTTGTTCGCCGGTAATCCCAGCATTTTAGAGATCAAAGTCTGGTCTACCGTGCAGACTTCAGGATGGGCAACGCCGATCTGATAGTATGGGCACGAGATCTCATGGATTTGGTATGCCCCGTCTTTCTTTTCCCATTCAACAGTAAAGCCTTCCTGCGCTAGCAATTCCTTGACGAACTCAAGTCTCTCTTCCATGCTCAAACCTTGGATCTGGCTGGAGTATTCACTTGCCAGATCTTCCGCGATCTGATTGAACAGCTTCGCCACCACGGGCGCCGGCATGGTTTCCTTCATCTGCGTCAATAGACGCGTGGTGAGACGCAAATATTTCGTGGGGAATCTCTCCATCCCATCTTCGGTGAGCGAATACACCAGGCGTGGACGTCCTACACCGTGACGTTCCTCGTCCGCTGCGATGAGACCTTCCATCTGCAAATTCGTCAGGTGATGACGCACTGAGATGGGATTGATGCCCACCGCCTCAGCCAGTTCATTGATCGTAATCTTTGGCTTGCGGAGCAGGGTTTGGAGTATCTTATCTTTCGTGCTTTTCATGGAAGGTAGTATATCAGCCACGAAAAACTTTGTCAATATATTAGATAAATATCATAAAAATCCCCCAATGGTAATTCGGCTATTCAATCATTTGAGCGTCAGAAAGATGCCAGACAACATCGTCCCATTCTCCAGCGGGCTTGACAAGTCTATTGAATTCCTCGCCAGTTTCATCGCCGGATCTGTTGAAGGCCTCATGACTTTCCCATTCCATGAGCCATAGCACGTCGTTGGGGTCTTTTTCGGCGCGATAGACTTTTGCCCAATGGCAACCCGCTTTTTTGGCACTTTGGGCAAACATCTCCGCAGCTTTTTTCGTCCCTTCGAAATCATGAACTTTCACACGCATCGTAATAAGAACTGACATGAAGACCTCCTTCGATTCTAAAACTCAACCCTGCGAAGATTCTTTTTGAAGATGTAATTGTGCTGACCAAACCTTCGCAAGGTTTACTTTCATCGCCAGAATGTTGGAAAAATCGTTCTCAGCACCGTGTCGATGATGAGTCCCAGCACGAAATAGTTGCTGAACACACGATTGTGCACGAAGCAGACCGTCGAGAACCAGCGCGGCCAGATTGGGTAACCCGCAGGCGGCTCGCTTGGACGTGCATTCGAAAGCCGTTTGAGTGCCACTTGTGCAGGTTTGATTGCGACGAAAACCAGCAGCATGACAGGCGTGAAGAAATGTGTGACAAAGATAAGATAGAGCGTGATCACATAAGACAGCACAATCGCTGACATCGTGATAGCGCGCGCGATAGGCTCGCCTACCAGGACGGGTAACGTCCGTACTTTCTTGACCCTATCCTCTTTGAGCTTATCCGTGTGTTTTCCGAGATTGATCGTGACCACGTTCAATCCCACGGGTAGGCTGGCAAGGATGACTGCCCAGCTCCAGATGCCTGTCAGCACGTAATACACGCCGCCAATCATCAATGGTCCCCAGATAATGAAAATGGACAATTCGCCAATGCCGACGTATTTCAGTGGGTAGGTGTAGAACAATAGAATAAAGGCGCCCACCGTAAACAACCAGACCACAATGGGAGCAAACTGGGTGTAGTACAGCGCGTAAATACCTGCCAGAGTCGCCAGCAAACCGCTGACTCCGAACCAGATCAGGTGGGTGCGCTTATCCCAGAATCCCTGCGCCAGCGGGTGGACGCCATACTGCGTGCGGAAGTAGTTGTCCTTGTCAATGCCGCGGCTGAAATCAGTGTAATCGTTGATCAAGTTGTTCGTCCCGTGAGCGATGAAAAGCCCAAGGGTCAGGATCAGCCAGGTGATGAAGCTGAACGGCTTTCCGTTGGCATATAGATATTGCCACGCCAGCAAGCCGCCGATCAGCCCTGAGTAAAGCGTGATCGTCCCAACCGCGGAGCGTGTAGCAATAAACCATTTGGAAAGGATATCCAACGCATCCCATTCTCGCTTTTCCTTCATCATAATGAGTTGCGAGAGGGATTTGCGCCACATTGCAAATGTTGAGTTCATAGAACCTCCAATTTAGTCGCTCTTTACCTATAAATACACCAAAACTGCCTGCTAGTTCTCCCTAATGTTGGTAATTTACTAGAAAAATATGATAAATATTGACTTTTCCCTCTGTCCCTGCTATAATGCCGCCGATATGATAAAAACGCCAGCAATGGCTTAAATTACTAAGTGCCGCTAAACTCTAAGCTTAGGGAAGGATTTCAGCCTGAAATTCGGGCAAAAGCTTAGAAAATCACGAAATAGGCGGTAGGAGCAAACACGAATGTCGCAACTTGAAATCAGGAATTTGCACGCTAGCATCGAAGGAAAGGAAATTCTCAAAGGTGTTGATCTGACGGTAGAACAAGGGAAAGTGCACGCAATCATGGGGCCGAACGGGACGGGGAAGTCCACGCTGGCTTATACGTTGATGGGGCATCCAAGTTATACAGTAACTGAAGGCGAAGTCTTTTTCAAAGGACAGAACGTCCTTGAGCTGAAACCAGATGAACGCTCACGTCTGGGCATTTTTCTGGCATTCCAATATCCCGTAGCCATCCCTGGCGTGACGGTCGCAAACTTTTTGCGTACCGCATTGAACGCTCGACGTCGCGCGCAGAACCCTGAAGATAAGGGTGTTCCCATCCCTGAGTTTCGCAAGCTGCTTAAGGAAAAGATGAACCTGCTCCAGGTGGATCAAAACTTTGCAGGCCGTTATCTGAATGAAGGTTTTTCTGGGGGCGAGAAGAAGCGTGCCGAAATTTTGCAAATGGCGACCCTAACTCCGGAGATTGCGATTTTAGATGAAACCGATTCAGGTTTGGACATCGACGCGTTGCGCATTGTAGCAGACGGTGTTAATGCAATAATGAATAAAGATTTGGGTATATTAATCATTACGCACTACCAGCGTTTGTTGAACTATATCAAGCCTGATTATGTCCATGTCATGCTGGATGGTCGAATTGTTGAATCTGGCGGACCCGATCTCGCGCTGCATCTCGAAGAAAAGGGCTACGAGTGGATTCGTGAGAAGTACGAGGAAACTCCTGCCTAGCGATTTAAACACAAAGGTTATGGAGTCCAACGATTCCCATCGTTGGAATTTCAAAGTCACGATACTTTGACTCCGTTTTAACTTCGTGTTTAAAAGTTTGGAGACTGTTATGAGTGAAGATACTAAAATCTTAGAAGATATTGGCGAATACAAATACGGTTTTCATGACCGCGACGATAACTATGTGTTCAAGTCTCAACGCGGATTGAACCGTGAAGTGGTTGAAAATATCTCGCGCATGAAAGGCGAGCCGCAGTGGATGCTTGAGTTCCGCTTGAAGGCGCTCGATCATTTCATGAAGCGACCGATGCCGACCTGGGGACCCGAGCTCAACGAGCTTGACCTCGACAATATCTTTTACTACGTCAAGCCGACTGAGAAGAGCGAAAAATCATGGGATGATGTTCCCGATGATATTAAGAAGACCTTTGACAAATTGGGTATCCCGGAAGCCGAGCGTAAGTTTTTGGCTGGTGTGGGCGCGCAATACGAATCAGAGATGGTGTATCACTCCGTTCTGGAGCATCTCGAAAAACAGGGTGTGATCTTCCTCTCGATTGAGGATGGTCTCCGACAATACCCTGATTTGTTCCGCGAACATTTTGGCACCGTCATCCCGATTGAAGATAATAAGTTCGCCGCGTTGAATAGCGCGGTGTGGTCAGGCGGCTCGTTTGTGTATGTACCCAAGGGTGTCAAAGTGGACTTGCCTCTGCAAGCCTACTTCCGCCTCAATACAGCTAATGTTGGACAGTTCGAACGCACGCTCATCATCGTGGATGAAGGCGCGTCAGTGCATTACGTAGAAGGTTGTACTGCTCCGCAATACACCACCAACTCCTTCCACAGCGGTGTCATTGAAATAGTTGTCAAGAAAGGCGCGCGCTCACGCTACTCGACCATTCAGAACTGGTCAACGAACGTGTTCAACCTCGTCACCCAACGCGCAAAAGTCTTTGAGAATGCTTCACACGAATGGGTGGATGCCAATATCGGTTCGAAACTCACAATGAAATATCCGTCCTGCTATCTCATGGAGCCAGGTGCGCGCGGCGAAATGCTTTCCATGGCATTCGCAGGTCCGGGTCAAACGCAGGATGCAGGCGGCAAGATGTATCACTTTGCACCGAACACCACCAGCAAGGTCACTTCCAAGTCTATTAGCAAGGGCGGCGGACGCGCTTCTTTCCGCGGTTTGCTCAAGGT
>DASWEH010000442.1:0-2452 GCA_036394895.1 Anaerolineales bacterium | reverse complement strand
ATAGTGATCCGCACCTGGCGAGTAGATGGACAGGGTTTTGAAAGATACCTCAAGAACCAGAAACACGCGGCGCGCTTTTGCCCGCTGTGCAATCCCAAGATAACAGAATTTCAAAATGAGTATGTCGGCGGCGACGACTTTAGCTCAGAATCTTCAGATGAAATCTTGCAACTCAATGAAAGGATGGCAATCACCCCCTATGACCCGGTCTCAACAACGGTGCAACCAACAGGTGAAGAGACCTACAGTTTCCTTCTCAAGCACTGGAGCAACTCGGAGGACCTGGCCTTTTGCATGGTCAATATACTGCTCTGCACGAACGAACTGCTATTTGAGTTTGTGGACTACATCAAAACCTGCAGGCTGTCGGAGGTAGCGGATGAAGTACAGCGACCCTCGCCCAACAGACGGTTTGACCGCCTGGCGGAATGCCTGAAAAGGCTGGAGTTTACTCTCGTCGAGCGCGGCGACAAAGGTGAAGTGATCCAAACGGAAACGACCGTTTTGGATTTTGCCATAGACGTTTCGTTTGACGAAAAAGAACTCCGTGCCCTGCGTGCCTTTGGGGTTGCAGGGACTTCTACCCAGCAAGTTGAGGGATTGACAGGGGCCATCAGGAACCATGTTGAAGCAGCTGACTAAGACAAAGCTGAAAGCCTCGCGCATCCATACATTGCCATGCTCAGACAGCTTTGCGTTCCCGAAGATGCCATGCCCGGCCCGGACGAAAATGAGGTGGTCTTGAAGGCTATGTTGAACGGTATCGAGGAAAGTGCAGTCAAGCTGGTTAGAAAACATTACCACAGGCCCCGGTAATTGCCGGGGCTTTTCACATTGAAAAACAACAAGCAGGCTCCATGATAAAGAGACCCCAAAGAGATCACGGTAACTTCAAAACTTTAGACCGTTGGTTGATAGAACACCCGTTCTGGAATATACTCCACTTGCCCAAGTCGACATATGATCATCCGCAAAGCCTTCCGTTATCGCCTCTACCCCACTGCTGAACAGGAGCAGGCTCTGGCTGTCCAGTTCGGGCACGCTCGCTTTGTTTGGAACTGGGCATTGGCGTTGCGGAAGATTACTTATCAGGAAACTGGCAAAGGGATTGGCTATTACGAATTGAAACGTCGAGCAACTGCTTTGAAACATCAGGCAGAAACTGAGTGGCTCCAGGAAGCTGATAGTCAAGTCCTGCAAGGCAAGATTGAAGATTTGGAGCGTGCCTACAAAAACTTCTTTGAAAAAAGGGCGAAATTCCCACGGTTCAAGAGCAAAAGAGATGGTCAATCGATCCGCTATCCACAACGCTTCAAGTTTGATGAAAACTCCACCTACTTGCCAAAAGTAGGTTGGGTCAAAACCAAGTTTCATCGTCCATTGGAAGGCAGACCAAAGAATGTCACCGTGTCGAAAACCAAGACCGGTAAATACTTTGTGTCCGTCCAATGTGAAATGGAAATGGTTGAACCACCAGTCAAAAGCGGAGAAATTGGGATTGATCTCGGTGTCCAATCCTTCCTGACGACATCGGAAGGATGGAAGCGAGACAACCCCCGTCACCTACAACAGGCAGAGAGGAAGCTCATCCGGTTGCAGCGTCAGCTCTCGCGCAGGGTAAAAGGCTCCGCAGGACGGGAAAGGGCCCGCAACTTACTTGCTCACCAGCACGAAAGGGTCGCCAATCAACGCAGGGACTTCTTGCAGAAGTTAAGCACGGAACTGGTAGGTCACTACGGATTGATCGGCATGGAGGACTTGAACGTGCGTGGCTTGGTCAAGAATAGGAGGCTGGCCAAGGCAATAGCGGCGACTGGATGGGGAGCATTTGGACGAATGCTCGAATACAAGGGTGAATGGTACAGCTCCTACGTGCACAAAGTGGATCGTTTCTTCCCTTCCAGCAAGACTTGTAACCATTGCGGGTATGTTCTGGATGAGTTGCCGTTGTCCGCCCGCGAGTGGCAATGTCCCATCTCCGGAACCATCCACGACAGAGACATAAACTCTGCCATCAATATTTTGAACGAAACTAGGGCTGGAGTAGCCCGAAGTCACGCCGGTGGAGAGAGTGTAAGATGGCGCGAGGGCGCCACAATTCTCGCAGAAGCCGAAAGCCTAGCCGCTTCACCGCATGATTTGCTTGGCAAATCACAGTTCGGTGCAGGTGTCAGCGAGGGGTAGCTCACCAAGATCGAGCATGGTGGCGCAGGTGCCACAGCAGCCTAATTGCGGAGCGCTAGAAATCGTTTTCAAACATTACCTAAAGCCCTGGTAATCGCCGGGGCTTTCGATCTAGGAATGCCAAGGAGGCCGCATGACAATCCGACATCAGAAACTATCGTTGCTTTACGAAATTTCTGTGTATAATATTCTTATCAAGGAGAATTGCGAATGGTAACTGCTGTGCAAACTCAAACCAATGTCATCCTGGGTCTGGCGCTGGTAGAGA
>DASWEH010000441.1:0-6233 GCA_036394895.1 Anaerolineales bacterium | reverse complement strand
GTGGATCCAACTGTGCGTGCAATGTCGACACATTACGATCATATTCCATTCGATCCATATGAACCAATTGTATGTTTTTTGACCTCAACAAGGCTTCCACCGCGCCAAACAACTGCACGGCATGTGCGAGTCGTCCCTGCGCTGTGGCAAGTCCTGCGAATGCGGAAATGCTGGCAATCACCCCTCGTTCATCGCCCAATTCCTGATTGAATGTCAAGCTTTCCCTGCAAAATAAGGCAGCCTTTTTATACTCGCCTTGATACCATGTCAACTGGCCCATTCGTCGAACGACATACGCCAGAAAACTCCTGTCTTTGAGTTCCCTGAGAGCGCTGATACTTTGTCCATAATGACGCAAGGCACCGTCCAGGTCATTTAGATTAAAATCCGCATCTCCCAGGAAGGTCAGCGACCAGATATATTCCATATTGTGAAAACCCAGTTCCCGAAAAAGCTCCAGGCTTTGTTCAAAAAGGGAACGCGCTTCCACATACCGACCTTCCGTACTTTCGATCAACCCGAGATTACACAGCGACCTGGCAATAATGACCTTGTCGCCCAATTCCCTGCCAATGGAGAGGGCTTCAGCGAGTTCTCTTCGCGGATTGGCAGGGATTACGTACGCCCAATAGAAAAATCCCATGGCATTCAGAGCCTTTGCTCGCGCAGATGTTCTTTCTAGACCCTCTGGTAGGGAAAGCGCCTTATTTAATTGTCCCAGCCATTCACCGCCAAGCGGGCTGCGGTTATACCAAAAGTAGAACAATGCAGCGGCGAGGCGATAGGCCATCGTGGCCTGATGGGCTTGAATAGACCACTTCATGGCAATTCGAATGTCATCCAGTTCCTGATCCAGCCGCTGATGATAGCGTACAGAGGCAGCACCGAATGTATTTTTCTCAGCTTCTTCAGCCAATCCCACAAAATACTGAAGGTGCCTGTTCTGCAATTCTGTCGTCTCGCCCGCTTCGTCCATTTTTTGGCGCGCATACTCTCGAATGGTCTCCAGCAAACGGTAGCGGGTTTCCGTCTTTGAAGATGCAACATCGACCATTACAAGCGATTTATCGATCAACCGCCCCAACAGATCCAGGAGATCCCTCCGATTTATTCCTTGACTACAAACTTCTTCGATTCCTTCAAGCGTAAAACCACCTGCAAAGATAGCCAGTCGACGAAACAAAATACGTTCTGGTTCAGCCAACAAATCGTAACTCCAATCAATGGTTGCACGCAGAGTCTGATGGCGGGGCAGTGCAGTACGACTGCCCGATGTAAGGACTGAAAAGCGGTCAGTCAAGTGCGATGCAATCTCATCCACTGACAAAACTTTGATGCGCGCCGCAGCCAACTCAATTGCCAGTGGGATTCCATCCAGACGCTGGCAGATTTGTGCAATCGAGGTCGCATTCTGCGCAGTCAGCATAAAATCAGAGTTTATGGCACGAGCACGTTCTGCAAATAACGCAACACTCGCATATTCTCCAAACTCACTCGGTGAAGGAGTCTGTTGTATTTCAGGCAAGGGCAAAGATGGAACAGGCCAAGTCGTTTCATTGAAAAGCCCCAATCGTTCACGACTGGTTGCCAGGATTTTTAGTTTTGCGCAGCCAATCAATAATTGCTCGGCATACTGGGCGGATGCTTCAATCAAATGCTCGCAGTTATCCAAAATGAGCAACAAATCCTTTAACTTCAGATAATCCTTCAGCGTATTCATCAATGGTTCATTTGATATTTCGCGAATATTCAGCGATTGTGCAATTTCCTGTGGAATCAAATTCGCATCCGACAAACCAACCAAACCTACCCAGAACACGCCATCCTTGAATTTCTTGATTGAGTCATGCGCCGTTTGAATGGCTAAACGAGTTTTGCCTACTCCGCCTGGGCCAGTTAATGTTAATAAGCGGGATGAAGACAATAACTTTGCAATTTCTTTTAATTCCTTCTGTCGTCCAATAAAACTTGTCAATGGGACGGGAATATTTGAAGAAACTTCTTTCGTAACGGGCTTCGTCATGATCGATACCTTCTCTGGAGTCTCTTTCCCTGATTTGAGATTCTCGTACAACTCTTTCGTCTGTTCTGATGGCTCGATCCCAAATTCCTTTAACGACTTTGCACATCTCTCATATGTTGCCGCGACCTTGGACATATCCCCTTTGGCCGCGTGGGCGGTCATCAACGCACGATAGGCAGGCTCAGGTTTTTGTCCGAGTTTGATCCAACGTTCGCCCCAGTTCAATATATCCAGCCAGCGATTCTCATTTTGCAGCAATGACATTAATCGAGCCATCTTATGTTCAAAGACCGAACTCAAATGCTCACGTTCCAGTATCACCCATTCATCATAAAAACCTGGTAATAATTCCCCTTGATACCCTGAAAGAACAGAGGTTAATTCATCAGCCGACGCACTCTCACTCAGGTTTTCCAATTCAGCTGCATCAAGATAGTACTCCGACGAGGCATTGAAGGAAATAGACAAATCGTCTGCAAGAAGATATTCAATTTTTGGCTTCTGCGAAGCGGGCAGCACTTTGCGCACTCGCCAGAGGGCGTGACGAAGGTTATCTCTGGCAGTCTCTTCTAACGAATCGGGCCATAACATTCCCGCCAGTTTTTCGCGCCGATGGGCTGTGCCAGCGCTTAAGATCAAATAAGCAAAAAGCGATTGCGCAGGGCGCGAGGATATCGCGACAGGTTTCCCATCCCGTTTTATCTCAAATTTACCAAGCAAACGAACTTCAAGCATATTTCTTGTTTACGTTTCTTCCAGTGCAAATGCGATGGCCTGATCTAATGCCATCGTCTTGCCCTTTGCCCAGGATTTAGCAAAGCTTCTCTCATCCAATCGAGCGCGTAGTGCAGAAATGCCACGATCTAATTCGACCTGGTCGGTAATGTATAAGGGAAGCGAGAGGACCGCAAGTCGGTCTTCGATAATTCCGTATAACTGAGCCGCTCTCGAAAATTTACCAACTGCTTGGGCTAGTTCAGCTAACCCCGCCATTGCTGCTGTGATACCGATTTGATGCCCTAGCTCTTGGTTTCGAATTAGGCTTTCCCTGAATAAAACGTTCGCTCTCTCATAATCAGCTTCTTTCACCGTCAAATAGCCGAGTCGGCGTACGGAATACGCCAGATTATTTGAGTTATTTGTCTCACGCAATAATTTGATGCCTTCTTCATATACCTCCCGTGCATGGACTTCGTCATTACGCACGACATATATATCGCCAAGAAAGGAAAGGGCCATACCAGCGACGGTTATGCCAACATTTCTAAAGCCTTTTGTTATCGCTACGCATTCTTCCAGTAAGGATTGCGCCAAATCGTACTCTTCTAAAGCGCTTAATACAGTTCCCAAATGAACCAATGCCCAACCCAGGGTAAGTTTATCTTCATGATTTCGCGCAATTTCCAGAGCTTCAACGAGATACGGACGCGCTTCAACAAAGTTGCCCAAGCTCCAGTGGAGAAACCCTTCCGCAATCAACGCCCGAGCGCGCGCTATTGTTTGCATATCCGCAGTCGTATGAGCAAGCATGTTTTTCAAACGTTCAGAAAACTCGTAACTGTAACCTTTCTGCCAAAACCAGCTCAAAACACCCACCAATAGTAAACCATTGCGAATCCGCGTTTCATTTTCTTCTGTACCAGTGATAGACCAATCCAGCGCGGCGCGCAGGTTATCGATTTCCGCATCCGTTCTAGCGAACCATTCCGTTTGTTCGGGCGCATATAAGTGCGGTTCCGTCTCCACTGCCAACCTCATAAAAAATTCCAGATGGTGATCACGAACAAGTGCTTCCTCTCCTGCATTTTTCAGCTTATCAAACCCATATTCACGTATAGTTTCGAGGAAACGATAGCGGGTCTGTCCGCCCGCAGCAGAATCCACAACGACAAGGGATTTGTCAACCAATCGTCCGAGTAAATCAAGAATATCACTTCGCTTCAACTCATCATGACTGCAAATCGACTCCGCCGCATCCAGCCTAAAGCCTCCTGCAAATACTGCCAGCCTACGGAATAAAACCCTTTCCGGCTCAGAAAGCAGGTCATGACTCCAATCAATGGTGGCGCGCAAGGTCTGTTGGCGCGGTAACGCTGAACGATTGCCTGAAGTCAGGAGGGAAAAGCGGTCATCGAGGCGACTAGCAATCTCATCCACGGTCATCATTTTGACACGTGCTGCCGCGAGTTCAATTGCCAATGGCATTCCGCTTAAGCGTCGACAAATTTGCACGACGGCATTGGCATTTTGATCCGTCAAAGTAAATCGAGGTTGCATCACAGTTGCTCGTTCCATAAACAAATGAATACTCTCAGATTTACTCAATTTCTTTATGGTTACAGAATCTCGAGCGTCCGGCAAAGATAAAGATGGAACAAGCCAGACGGTCTCACCCAAAATATCCAGGGCTTCACGACTGGTCGCAAGGATCTTTAGGAATTTCGTGCCACTCAGTAAGCGGTCAGCGAGTTGAGCACAAGCAAGAATCAAATGTTCACAGTTATCTAAGACCAACAATACTTGCTTCGTTTGTAGCTCCTCAACCAGCGTTTCGATCAAAGGCTGATTCGGCACTTCATGCAAATCCACGACTTTTGCAACAGCCTGAGACACGAGAGCAGGATCGCTCAAACCGACCAAGTCGATCCACCATACGCCATCTTTGAATTTGTCCAAAAGTTTATTTGAAGATTGAATTGCCAGACGTGTCTTACCAACCCCGCCCGAACCTGCCAATGTGACAAGATGATTCTTTCCAACCATCTTAACAACTTCTTCAACTTCCTTCTCGCGGCCGATAAAACTTGTGATGGGAACCGGCAGATTTGTTTTTCGCGGATTCTTCCGTTTCTCTGCTACAACGACAGCTGGCTCCATTTCGCCTTTTTCTTTCCCCGCTTTGAGTCTTGCATACAACGCCCGCGTCTGCTCCGAAGGCTCAATCCCAAACTCCTTTAATGACTTCACACATCGTTCATATGTAGCTGCGACTTTCGACATATCTCCTTTCGCCGCGTGAGCAGACATTAAAGCGCGATACGCTGGCTCAGGTTTTTGACCAAGCTTGATCCAACGTTCGCCCCAATCCAAAATATCCAGCCAACGTTTTTCATCTTGCAACAGCGATAGCAAACGCGCCATATGATGTTCAAAGATGGAAGAAAGATGCTCACGTTCCAACATCACCCATTCATCATAGAAGCCCGGTAACAATTCCCCTTGATATTCTGAAAGGACAGCCATCAATTCGTCAGCAGAGGCGTTATCGCTTAGCTTCTCCAGAGCGGCTGTGTCCAGCCAATAATCTGAGGATCTCTCGAAGCCGATGGTTAAATCATCTGCATTCAAGAATCGAACTGAAGAGGCTGATTCAAGCGCTTTACGCATTCGCCACAAAGCATGGCGAAGGTTATCGCGTGCCGTCTCCTCTAACGAGTCAGGCCATAACATTCCCGCCAATTTTTCGCGGCGATGGACAGTCCCGGCATTCAAAATCAGATAAGCAAACAGGGTCTGCGCAGGACGCGATGTAATATTTATCGACTTCTTTTTGTACTTTATATCGAACGTTCCAAGCAAACGAACTTCCAGCATCACTTTCCTTTACCAATAATCTGGACAAAGTATAGCAGGTTGAACCAGTAAATACAATTAAAAACAAAGCGGACTCATTCACAATGACGAGTCCGCTTGTGGAATATGAATTTGGCTTTACGGGCAGGAAACGTTAGGATTCCAATCCTCCCATACACCTCTAGGGTTGTGCTTCCAGACCCAGGCGTGCATGACATATACGTGAAGGTCTGGATTGAGGTGGAGATGCATTCCCATTAACATGGGCGGCTCTGTGCTACCCGTAGCATCCCATTTATCCTGAGGGACGATATATTCCACTGCACCTAATTGGAGTCCATTGGGGCTTGGTATGTAAACCATTGCCTCGGGGTGAAGCAAATCAACCTTTGTGTCAAGGGCAGCAGCATCAATATAATGGAAGCCCATCCCGCCGACACCGGGATTGTCGAAGCAATGATCAAGACCTTCTCTCAAATCATAGCCTGCGGCTTTCGCTGCCTCCGTGCGATGGAATTGAGCCGTAGCGCGGCGGATTTTTGCAAGGTCATTATTCGCAAAGGTTTGAGCAGCAACCAAAATGGTTCATTAGGAGTTGGCGTGAAGCCCACCAGATGTGGGGGTGTCAAAGGCGATA
>DASWEH010000440.1:0-9871 GCA_036394895.1 Anaerolineales bacterium | reverse complement strand
TCGACTCGATCCTGGATGCCTCTGCACAAGGATCTTATACGGTCCGGCGCGGTCCGGTGGTTGCGACCTATCGCTCGCGCTTTGTCTTGATCGGATCTATGAATCCCGAAGAGGGCAGACTGCGTCCGCAGATTTTGGATCGCTTCGGCTTGCGCGTCATCGTGCGCGGGCTGGAAGATGTGGGAGAACGTCTGGAAGCGTATCGAAGAGTCCAGGCGTATTTAACGAATCCGCGTCAGATGACGGGACAGTTTTCGGCGGAGATGGAAGCGGCGGCATCCGAAATTCGTAGTGCGCGCGAGCTCATGCAAAAAGTCATTTTGCCCGACCGGATCGCTAATCCCGCCATTGAATTGGTACAGAAAATGGGGATTGATTCTCTGCGTGCGGAGATCACCTGGTTTGAATCAGCACGCGCCTATGCCGCAGCCGATGGACGTAATGAAGTCACTACAGAAGATTTGCAGATGGTTGCCCCGATGGCCCTGCGCTTGAGACGTTCGGAGTTTATGACCGATTATCTTAAAGGACAATTGAGCGAAGAAAAAGAAATGAATTCACTGTTGAGCAACTTCGGCAATAAAAGCGAACCTAAAAAACGAACTCAACGAACATCGAAGAAAAAATGAACCGCCCTGAATTTTCCAATCCAGCCTATCGTATCGAGACGAAGCGTCTTGTGGTGCGCTGCTACAATCCATCCGACGCACCGTTGCTGGCTGAGTCTGTCACCGAAAGCCTTGAACACCTGCGACCCTGGATGCCTTGGGTCTATAACGAACCTGAACCTATTGAGGAAAAGATTCAAAGATTGAAGATATTCCGTGGAAACTTTGATCTGGGACAGGATTTTATTTATGGGATTTTCAATCAGGATGACACAAAACTCATCGGTGGAACAGGCTTACACACGCGCTTGGGCGAAAGTGAATTAGAAATTGGTTATTGGATTCACAAGGATTACATCAATCAGGGACTTGTGACTGAATCCACGGCGGCGTTGATAAAAGTTGCGTTTGAACTTATTCATATCCATCGCCTTGAGATCCATTGTGACCCCGGAAATGTTGCTTCAGCAGCCATTCCCCGCAAACTTGGTTTCACTCATGAGGGAACTCTGCGCGCCAAAACCCGTTTCCTGGATGGCTGGAGTGATTCAATGATCTGGGGGCTTCTCGAAACGGAATATCCTGATAGCCCTTCGTCGCAGGCTGAGATTAAAGTCTTCGATGCCAACGGGCAGCAAGTTTTATGAACTACAGAGTATCGCATAATTTACTAAACCGAACTTATGATATTCACTCGTAATGTTTACCAAAAAGTTTAGTAATTTATGAGACAAGCGATAATAGAACGTCCCGAAGGTTATCTTGAGAAAACCTTGAGGAATGATTCAAACCTTCGGGACAGTATGTAACAGTTTTATGCATTCCATTTTTAAGAAGTTCTCCGAAAAACCAATTTTTCTTCTCTTAGCCATCAACATCCTGATTGGCTTATTTGTGTTTCGTGATTACGGTTTCTCATGGGATGAGCCACTTTTCTATGATTACGGCGATGCATTGGGATATGCCTATTCACCCAGTGCATGGTTCAGTGGAAACTTCGATATAAACAATTCTTATGGCTCAAGCGGAGATGACCATAAGACGCGCGGGCCCGCCTACCTGCTCCTCGGGCGCGAACCCGTTTATTTGCTGGAAGCACTCGGTCTGGACAAAGCCTCAGCCTGGCATCTGATCAATTTTCTTTCCTTCCAACTTGGCGTTTATTTCCTTTACCGCCTGTCATTACGCTGGATGAAACCACCAGCCGCGCTCGCGACGTCCGCGTTGTTTTCCTGGCAGCCACTTTTATGGGGGCATGCATTCATTAACCCTAAAGACATACCCTTTCTTGTCTTCTTTCTTGCATCTGTATGTTTGGGCTTTGAGATGGTGGATCACTTGTCTGATGAAGCAACAACAAGCAGACAAAGATTTTCTGCCATTATGATCCCAGCGATTATCCTGGGAATCACAACTTCCGTTCGGGTGCTGGGACCCCTGGCAGGATTGCTGGTGCTGGCCTATGCAGTTTTCAAAATAGGCAGAGGGATTTTTTCTTTCCTGCCTCATCTTATGCTTTACAGCTTCATCGCCCTGCTTGCCATGTTCGCCACGTGGCCCTTTCTCTGGGAAAATCCTGTTGCACGATTCGCGGAAGTCTCGCGATTCATGTCCGATAACCCGACAAACCTTTCCGTGCTGTTTGGTGGTGAAGTGTATCGCGCCGGCGAGCTACCGCGTCGTTATTTACCTTTTATGTTGGCAACTACCCTCACAGAACCTGTCTGGCCCCTATTCTTTATTGGCATCCTCGCTGGATATTGGAAACTGTTCAAGCATCGCAGAATTCTCAAAGCCAGCCTTCGAGAAGTAACACCTGTAGAAACTTGGAGGTCGCTGCGATCGTCGTTAGATGTCACAGCAATACAACATAATCTTGTTTCACTCACACTTGTACTACTCTGGTTTCTTGTTTTGGTAGCTTATGTTCTCTTGCGCAGACCCTCTGTGTATGATGGCTTGCGACATTTTCTATTTATCCTTCCGCCTATTTTTATTTTCATAGGAATAGCATTTGAATCCCTGCTAGACCACATCATCCCATTTTGGCTACGCGCAGGATTGATTATAATTCTAATTGCCCCGGGTATTCTTAGCATCATCCAACTCCACCCTTATGAATATACTTATTACAATTCGTTCATTGGAGGAACAAGTGGTGCATTTCGCAGTTATGAAACAGATTATTGGCTGACTTGTTACAAAGAGGCTGTAGAAAAATTGAATCAAGCCACAAATAGTCCAACAAATCTTTACGTTCATCGGGAGGCGTATATCGCCGCGTACTATGCGAGTGAAAACGTAGTCGTGCAAGACCTACGTGGTGCACTCAGTCACGTGAAACCCGGTGATCTTCTGCTCGTTAACACGCGCACCAATGAAGACCGCAAGATATTCAAGGACGCTCCAATTCTGTTGAGAATTGCTCGCGAAAACGCAATCTTTTGTACAATGAAACAAATCCCATGACCACACACAAAGAACGAATCCAGGCCTGCCTCGAAAATCAAATCCTTGATCGACCCCCCGTCGCGTTGTGGCGTCACTTTCCCGTCGATGATCAGGATCCCAGATTGCTCGCGGATGCAACGCTGAATTTCCAGCGCACCTATGACTTTGATCTGGTGAAAGTCACCCCTGCCTCGTCCTTTTGTGTCAAAGATTGGAGGGTGGAAGATCAATGGATGGGTGACACAGAGGGAACCCGGCGTTACACCAAACGCATCATTCAAGATCCTCGCGACTGGGAGAATTTGCCAATCCTTGAAACAACAGTTCGACACCTCGCGGCGCAATTGGATTGTCTACGGTTCATTCGCGCAGAACTTGGACCAGACACTCCTCTGCTCCAGACGATCTTCAGTCCATTGGCGCAGGCGAAAAATCTTGCAGGGAATGACCTGTTGATCACGCATATGCGTTTATATCCCGAAGCCGTAATGAAAGGACTCGCTACGATCGCAGAAACAACCCGTCGCTTTGTCGAAGCCTGTCTCGATACAGGCATCGATGGAGTTTTTTATGCTATCCAACATGCGCAGGCGAGTTTATTATCGTTGGAGGAGTATCAAACGTTTGGTTTGCCATATGATGAAAAAGTACTAGAACCTGCCCAAGAGCTTTGGTGTAATCTCTTGCATCTCCATGGACATAACGTTTACTTCTCGCTACTTGATTCCCTCAAATTTCAAATTGTCAATTGGCATGATAGAGAGACGTTCCCATCTTTGACAGAGGCGCAAAACCTGTTCACAGGAGTCGTGTGTGGAGGCATGAGACAGGATACCCTGGTTTTCGGGGATCAGTCCGAGGTTCATAATGAGGCGGCGGATGCCGTTCAGCAAACGGATGGAAAACGATTCATGCTCGGAACGGGCTGTGTGGTCCCGGTGATCGCCTCACATGGAAATATTCTCGCCGCAAGAAAGAGCGTGGAATGACTCTGAGAGTCATCGCCGGGAAAGCCAAAGGGCGAAAGCTGAAATCGGTACCGGGTGACACCACACGTCCCATCACAGACCGCGTCAAAGAAGCATTGTTCAACATCATGGCAGGAGATGTACTTGATTCGAATTGGTGGGACCTGTTTGCGGGCACGGGCGCGGTGGGTATCGAAGCTCTGAGCCGCGGCGCTTCGTTTGTGCGCTTTTCTGACTCAAACCGCGCACCGATCGAGACCATTCAATCGAACGTTGAGCATTGCGGTTTTAAGTCACAGGCGGAAATTCGCAGAGGAGATGCTTTTACTTTTTTGGCTTCAACGCCTGATAAAAAGTTCGAATACATTTACATCGCACCACCACAATATCAGGACATGTGGGCGAAGGCCTTGGAACTCGTGGATGAAAATATTGATTGGTTAACGGACGACGGCTGGGTCATTGCGCAGATCGATCCGAAAGAATATAAGTCACTAGAGCTTGAAAACCTGGAAGAGTTCGAACAACGGAAATATGGAAGCACACTACTAGTTTTTTTCGAACGGAAGAATCAATAGTGTCATTATGATCGACACACTTCGCGGGGTGCGAAGCACTCCATTAAAATTAGAGATTGCTTCGTCGGGGCGCCAAGGCGCCAGTCCTCGCAATGACGGGATGTTACTTCCAGGGTGCGGTGATGAGCACGTTGGTTTCATCGGCTGCGTGAGCGAGATAAGGCAAACCCCAGGCCTCGGAGATCGTTTTCAACAAAGAGTAATGAGTGTAAGGAGTGGGGTCTTCAAATCCATTTTTGACGAGCGGGGAATAGATGACAACCGGCACACGCCCGCCACCCGGTTCTGGCAAGCCACAACAAGTATGACTCCCCTGCCCTTCTTCAAATAGCATGGCGACAAGGTAGGACCCGCCGGTTGTGTCCAATGCAGGGATTAAGGTCCCGAGCAGGTTCGTCAGCCAGGCATCGGTGATATCCAGCGAACAATCATGTGAATCGTTGCAAATATTCGGTTTGATGAAAAAAAAATTCGGAAGAGCATTTGTCAGAATATCCGTTTGAAGATCGGTAAGCGGCACCACGCTGCGTCGACAGCGCTCCGTGTTCAAGCGGATTGGGTCAAAGTAAACAAACGGATTATGTTTCTGAACATAATCACCCTTGTCGCCAAGAAAGCACGGCTCGGGCATATCTTCCTGATAGGTCTTCCAGGTTCGACCACTTTCCTCGATCAAGTCCGGAAGACTGCGCTCACTAATAAAGCACTCGTTGCAGTTGCGATCAATCCCAAATGTATCACCGCCCATGAGTGCAATGTAGTTTGGCAGGCTGGGATGCCTGATCGCGTAATATTGCGTGAGCAATGTGTACTCATGCGCAAGTTTGTTGTAGATTGGCATTTGCGGATTATCGATGACAGAACCAAATTCCTTGTTCTCAAACATAATGATGACAATATGATCGAAGTTTGGAACGAGAAGGTTGGATGTAGCCGTTGGAGTCTGCGTAGCGGTCGGAGTTGCTGTAGCTGTAGGAGGAATTGGTGTGAGGGTAAACGTCGCGGTAGGGACTGGTGTAGGAGTCGGGGCGGGTGTTAAAGGTATACAGGCAGCCAACAAAACCAAAAGAAAAATGCAGTATCCAGAACGAGGCATGAGAGTCTCCCTTGAAAATAAATTTCCGCAATAGCCTTGCGAAAGTTCTTCTAAAAATATATTTGTGCTAGCCAAACCTTCGCAAGGCTTAATTGTATTCATAGGCGCGGCTTTTGGAGTATTATAGACTCAATGACTACGAAATTGCACAACTGGGATTTGACTCCTGAGGAGGCTGTGCGCGTCCAGGCAGAGTTGCGACAGCGGCTCGTGCTCAGATGGGATAATCGTCCTATCACTACCATCGGCGGGGTGGATGTGAGTATTAAACCTGAAACCGCTCGCGCGGCAATTTTCGTGATCAGTTATCCTAAACTCATTCCCATTGAAGCAGTTGTTGCGGATGCGCCTCTGGTCTTTCCGTATATTCCTGGTCTATTATCTTTTCGCGAAGGTCCTGCCGTTCTGTTAGCCTGGAGCAAATTACAGAATAAACCCGACCTGCTCATGTTCGATGGGCAAGGGATTGCGCACCCGCGCGGGATTGGGATCGCCTCGCAAATGGGACTTTGGCTGGAACGCCCTACCATCGGTGTGGCAAAATCTCGATTGTACGGACGCCACGCAGAGGTTGGTCCGCAGCGCGGCGACCGGGCAGATTTGCTTGATCAAAACGGGAAGCTCATTGGCACGGTCCTGCGAACGCGCGAGAAATCCAATCCGCTTTATATTTCTCCTGGCCACTTAATGGACGTGGAGCACGCCACCCAATTCGTATTGGATTGTTGCACAGGTTACCGCCTTCCTGAACCGACTCGCTGGGCACACAAAGTGGCAGGAGGAGAAAAGTTGCCACCAATCGAAGGAAACGACCAGCCGCGCTTGTTTTGAAAATTGCTGACACCCATAATAGGAGATACTCTTATGGAAATCAAAACTGTAAAGATCGAAAAGCCGGAAGACGCCAACTTCATCCTGGGTCAATCGCATTTTATCAAGACCGTTGAGGATATTCACGAAGCGCTCGTGAGCACGGTGCCAGGCATCAAATTTGGACTGGCATTTTGTGAGGCGTCCGGAAAATGTCTCATCCGCTGGACGGGAACAGATGAAACGCTGATCGAGCTGGCAACGAAAAACGCCCAGGCGATCGCGGCGGGACATTCCTTCATTTTATTTCTAGGCGAAGGCTACTTTCCGATCAATATTTTGAACGTGATCAAAAATGTGCCTGAAGTGGCGCGCGTGTTCTGTGCCACAGCTAACCCCACAGAGGTACTAGTTGCCCAAACCGAGCAAGGACGCGGTATCCTCGGCGTGGTTGATGGGTTTTCACCTAAAGGAGTTGAAGACGAGGAAGGCATCACGTGGCGCAAGGATTTTCTGCGCATGATCGGATATAAGATCAAATGATCCCCTTCTTAACGCTGCCTACCCCGCTTCGATTGCGTAGCAACCTGCCAATCGCTGAATTTGTCGGGTTAACAACCCGACCTACGTGTGTACTCATTACAATTTCCTATTAGTTCCAATTAGTCTGTGTTTTGTTCTATCTCCATGCTAGAATAGCGAGAATTTACACGGAGTGACCACATTCCATGACCACACGCCGAGCACCATCCAGAGTCATCCCCCGAGCCTTTCCGGGCATCCGGCCCGATGAAATTGAAGAACTGATCGCGAATAGTCAGGTCCGTTCGTATGCTCCTGGCGCGGTCCTGTGCCGGGAAAATGAAACCGAGGATCGCTTTTATATGATCCTCGAGGGCGAAGTAGAAGTCACTAAGAACATCAACAATATCGAATCGCGGCTGCTCAAGACGCTCGCGCCGGGGGATTTCTTCGGGGAAATGGCACTGATCCACAATGCGCCGCGCGCTGCCACGGTAACCGCCAAAACAGACCTGACAACCCTCGAACTTGATAAAGGCGCGTTTGACCGCGTCCTGCAGAAAAGTACCAGTATCGCGATGGCAATGGTCAGCGAGATCAGTAACCGGCTGCGACAGAATGATCAGCTTGCGGTTGACGACCTGCGGATGCGTGCCAGTGAATTGGCAGAAGCGTATCAAAAACTGGCAGAGCAGGAACTTGCTCGGCGCGAATTCCTCACGAATATCGCGCACGAACTACGCAGCCCCCTGATGGTGGCCAACGGAAACCTTCAAATCCTGCAGAAAGGCATCTTAAAGGGCGAACAATTGGCGGCTGGGATCGATACTGTTGCGCGCAACGTCCAGCAGATCGTAACCCTCGTAAACGACATCCTCTTCCTACAAGAGATGGATCTTGTCCTCCCGGACTTTCAGGCCGTGGATATGAATGAGGTTGCCTACGCTGTGATGGGAAAATATGCAGCTTCGGCCCATGAGCACGGAGTGAGTGTACGCCTCACACCTAAACCAAACCTGCCTCCGGTTATGGGCGATGCAAAATCCCTTGAGCGTGCGCTTATGGCGCTGGTCGATAACGCCATCAAGTTCAGTCCCTATGGCGGCAACGTAAATATCAATCTGAGTTCAAATGGCGAAAAAGTTCTGGTCGCGGTGGAAGACCATGGTATTGGCATCACAAAAGAAAACCTGCCGCGGATCTTCGACCGTTTCTACCATCTTGATCGAAGCGGAGATGATCTCTTTCGTGGCATTGGTCTTGGACTAGCTATTACACGTCAGGTAATTGAGCAGCATCAAGGCAGCTTGGATGTGGTCAGTACACCCGGTAAAGGCAGCACGTTTACATTGACGCTCAAAAAATGGAGGTAGTACCAAATAAAAATTTAGAAGTATAGAAAGGTTATTGAATGGAAAAGAATAAGATCAAGTCAGTGCTCAGCCTGTTGCTGATCATTTTCCTCGCAGCCTGTTCGTCCCAAACGACCCCATCCCCCACAGAAACACAAATCATCGCAACACAAGCTCCTCAAGTTACCGCCACGGAGATTGCCACAGAACCGCCCACGACTTCAGAAAGTCTGTGTGCAAATATGTACTATCCTGTTCGCGAAGGCTCGACATGGAGCTACAAAAGCACAGGCGGTCCCTCGGGTGAATATAGTTTTACCGATACGATTACATCCGTTCGTGACGATGGTTTTACGCTTTCGACGCAATTTGGCAGCTTAACTCGCACTCAGGAATGGGCTTGCAAGCCGGAAGGACTTGTCGCTTTGCAACTGGGCGGTGCACCCGCAGCAATGATCAATTCACAAAATATGCAGCTTGACCTGAATGTCAAAAATGCAACCGGTGTCACCTTTCCCAGTACGATCAATCCGGGAGATGAGTGGCAGCATAATCTCGATTTTGAAGGAAAGATGAGTGTTGCCAACCAGGAAGGTTCCGCCACAGGCAATGCGCTAACTAAGTTCAAGGCAGTTGGAAATGAAAGCGTGACGGTTCCTGCAGGGACCTTCGATGCATTAAAGATCCAAGTCGATACAACGCTCAATTTCAATGTATCCGTTCAGGCAATATCTGTCCCGGTTTCCTTTTCCGGTTCCTACAACTATTGGTTTGTGCAGAATGTGGGCTGGGTAAAAGCCAGTGGGACAGGCAGTATCTCTGGTACGTCGTTCAGCGAGACAATCGAACTACAGTCGTATAACATCCCACAATAACATACAAACTCTCTGCGCTGGGGACGGCGCAGGATTTACGTGAGAAACGCCGCCGGGGTCCCACGGGGATGCTGCGCAAACGGCGGCTTGAGCTTAGGTTCTGGCTTTGTGCACCAAACAATAAACATCAAAAATTGGGCGGAACGCCTTGCGTTCCGCCCAATTTTTATTCCGCAAACTCAACGATCAATCGTTCTCGTTCATCATAATAAGATCGCGCGGAAAAAGGCAGATCGCCGCGCTTCATGTTATGGATTTTCGCGAGCAGAATCGGCAAATCTTCTACCACAGGTAATTCGCCGAGGCGCTCATAAGGGATCCATTCGGCCTGACCTTCTTCGGAAGGTTTGGGTTCACATTCCCCATCCAGGCATTCTCCCCCGAACATGTACAAGCAGATTCCCGCGTGAGCGTCTCCAGCATCAATGATGGTAATTCCACACAGCCATAGATCAGTGGTTAAGCCCGTTTCTTCTAATAATTCACGTTTTGCCGCGGATAATATATCTTCTCCTCTTTCCACATGACCACCGAGTCCATTGTATTTGTTTGCCCACAAGCGTTTCGTCGGCGCGCCTTTGAGAAGTAAATATGAATTCCCGCGCTGCAAA
>DASWEH010000439.1:0-4617 GCA_036394895.1 Anaerolineales bacterium | reverse complement strand
GACCATGTTCCACCCGTGTATTGTTGGGCGAGCTTGTCCGCAGGCAGAAGCAAACTGCGATAACTGCTGAATTCACGCGGCAAGAGGTGAATGACCTTCGTCAAATCCACCGTGCTGAGAATGGACTGCACCTGCGTAATGTTGAAGTCCTTGTTCTTCTTGAAAATCATCACTTTCGGATGTTCGTAAAAAGTGAAGGCCTCTTCTGCAGATTGATCGTTGATGACAATCGGTCCAAGCGTTGGATACGATTCGAACACTGCCACGAGATCGTATCCAAGCCGACCTTTGAATTGGCCCGGCTTTGCAACGCGATAACACCAGGTAATGTCTTTGTCTTCCGGACAGCCAATCAATTCGCGATAATACAAAGTCGTGAGGGGATAACGTTCGGGCAAGCGTGTGATCTGTGAGTATTGATGAGCCGTGGGGATGAGGATGTAATCGGTATCATTCAGGGTTGACACAAAACGGTTGAACTTGTCCGTGTTATCGTCCCAGTACACTTGCAAGTTTAAGTCACCGCGATAGATGCCGCCAAACGCGTCATTGTTATCGACGCGCAGGGGAAGCGGATAATCGTAATCGGTCTCATTCGCAACGGTCGCGCCGCTGATTTGGAGAATGCCGCTGTCAATTTCAAACTGAAGATAATAGATGGAACCGCGCTTGAGAGAAACGGGTTTGTTGAGCTTCAGGGGATAAGAACCCCCGCGCGGGTCGCCATTGGCTGCGAACTCTGATGTCAGCGTAGTGGTGGCAAGTACCTTGCCCGATGCTGGACTCGGCGTATTGGAGAGAGTTAGTTTGAGGGTCGAAGAGGGAACGAGTTTGTTAATCGCATGTCCGAGGGTGATGTTATCCAGTGTCCCGTCGATGGGTGCGGCAAAGGCAGTGTTGTATGGCCGACCCGCTTGAATAAATCCACCGATGGGAAAAGGCAGAGGCTGGTTAAGGATGGAATCTTCTGTTTGGATTTGGACATTGATCGGACCCGGGATATTTTGAAAAATCCAATGCGAAGCCGCGATGCGGGGTTCATCTCGCAGGTAAATACTGATGAAGGCAAATGCCCAGCCTGCTGTTAAAAGAAGAACGGTGACTGCAAGAAGGCTTGCGACAAACGTTCGAAGGTTAAAATGTTTAAACAGCCTGCCCTGAGCCAGCCGAAGGGTTGAAACATTGGGGTTTGCCAACTCATATACGAACCAGGCCGCCATCATCCCCAGCAACGGATAGATCGGCAACTGGTAGCGCATCGTGGGATTGAATTGAAGGGATTGCCAAAGGAAATAAAGCGCTGTCCAGCCCCAGAGAAGCGCGTGACGCCATTCCCCTTTGAGAATGCGCCAGCCCATGCTAAGGAAACCTAGCCAGGCGAGAATGCCAAGGGGAAGGCCGAGTCCCCACATGGTTAAGCTGGTAAACGAGTAGAGATGCGAACGCCGCGCCCATTGGAGATTCCAAGGGAGATCCGCCTCGCCGGTTGCCTGTGCACGCTGTTGTGTGAGATCAGCAACCCAACGAGAGTCAAATCCCAGACCATCGAAAGCATAAGGTTGAAATATTCGGAAGGAAATGAACGTGGCAAATCCACCAGCGATGAGACAGACAACGACTAGCGTCCAGTAATTCGTATCCCGTGACCAGTTTTCAATGAGGGGCTGGCCGCTTTCCTTTTTTTGGATCAGATAGCGAAGCACAAATGCAGCCGGAAGAACAATCGCCAAAGGGGCAATGTTGATCTTGGAGGCCATCGCCATACCAAGCGCCAATCCGAAGGCGATGCTAAAGAAAAAAAGTGGATTGATAACGAAGGGTTGGAGAGTCGCAAATTGGGATTGAAGAGATAGAGGCTTTGCATTGTCCTCTCCATCCGATGCTTCGCTAGGCACTTCTTCCAATTCCGACTGTAATTCTTCCGAACTCTCTATTCTTTTTTCTTTATGTTCCAAAATCGCCACTGCAAATAAAAGCGCCAAAAATGCAAAGGCATTCACAAACAAATCTACGGTGAAAAAATGCGACTGCTGGATCTGCATGACAGTCAAGGCAGAGAAGAGGGAGGCAAGAAGTCCTACACGGCGACCATATAAGTGTGAAACGAGAAGATAGAGGAAAAAAATCGCGAACAAATCCGCGAAGGCAGAGAACTGGCGGCCAAACTCTCTTAGATTCGTTTGATTGGTTGCATCTGCCGCGATCCGGATGATCGTCATCGGCAGATCACCATATACGTAGGAACCGACATTGTAATTATATGGATTGAGCGGCGATGTCGCTGAGTTGAAATAATCCCCGATGCTGCTCCAATGCTTTAGATTCGGAGGGCAAGCCTGCACGGGGATGATTGGGTTGTCACATGTTTGCGTACGCAAGCTTTCGAGCACGCCACTAAAATGGTTTTCATCGGGATGTTGACCGCCGCCCTGCCCCCAATCCCAGCCTGTTAAACGTAAATAACCCGCTAGCAAAAACACCAGCAGGAAAAGAACATCATAAAGCCAGGGATATTTTTCGCGATAATTCATAACCTTATATTCTTACCACAAAGCGAGATACGGAAAAATTGAAACTTTATGACTGCCCCAGCCTCCTTCACTCCTACATTTGCGTCACAGTATGCGCGCGCCCAAAGGCGAGTGCAGAGGAGCAGAGAAGAGAGCAGGTATGTCTCAGTGGCTACGTTTTTGGTACAGTGAAAATCCAAAAATCGTGGCCTGGCACATCTGAGTCGAACAGACGTAACTTCCCATTTGGGTACATTATTTTCAGGAGGTCCAGCGATTCCTGATCGTTCCCATCCGGATCATCAACATTCGCTTTAACAATAAATAACTTTGGTTCAGGTAAGGGTAATGTGCTCGTCAAATCCTCAGGCCACATTGCCAGATCGCGATTAGGGATGCCTGCCCACACTGCTGGCAGACGTGTGTCCACCCAATACGGGAACGGCACCACCCAGACAGTATCGGTCGTGCCATAGGTCTGTTGGAATTCCTTGATCACTTTGCCCATATCCGATGAATTCCATGATCCCTGACGAAACGAGTTGTAGTATTGATTGAAGACCAGATCATAATTTTGGGCAGCTGAAAAAAAGAAGAGCAAGAGAGCGATCATCACCACCAGGACGCTTCGCATCCTTCCCCGCCCGAAACTGGTGAGGAAGCTATCCAGTGCGATCGCCCCGATAATCATGGCCGGTATATAGGCACCTCCGGCGCGGTTCAAGGCTGGGTTCTCGCCCGGAAATGCCAGCGAAAGGATGGAGGGCATCAGCAGTAACGGAATGGATACCAGCATAAATAGATCGAGCCAGTGCCGGTTGCGGAGATAACGCACCAGAATTAGCACAACACCGATCAGGAATAAGACGGCCGTGATCGTATCCAAAGCAGGTCGATGGACAACGGAGTGAACCCAAATCTCCCCATCGTCATAATTGAACATCCTGAGTGCATTCCATAAATTGGAAAGGAAGATTTGATAGATAGGACCGGGCAGGGGCTGTTCCACGCCACCCAGCCGGGTAAATGCCCGAAAGCCAAATACACCTGGTTCGTCAAACCAGTAGCGCAGGAGCGGCAGGAATACAAACATGGCTACCATTCCAAGCATGGTGAGCCAGAGAGGCAGTTCCTTGCGGGCGCCTTTTGATTGTGAATGAAGCCAATAAAGTGCAAATGCAGCTATGACGACGAATGGCATAATCCGCATCGGGCTGTAACCATGCAAGCCGATTCCTAGAAAGAGGCCCGAGAGGAGGAAATCGTTCCGGTTACGCGTCCGCAAGCCGCGCAGGAGATAAAGAAGCGTTGGCGCCACAAAGAGTGGATACAGCGGGAAGCGTAGTCCAACCCGGCTGATCACATTGGGCCAATATCCAATCCCGGCCATGATGAACGCAAAGAGACCCACGCGCGGTCCGCCAATTTCCTTGCCAAGCAGATAAATGAATGGCAATGTCAGAAAGCCAAGGATGGCGGTTCCAAGTTTGAGGCTGAAAAAGGAAAGCCCCGTGCCAAAAAGTCTCGCGATGAGCAGCGTCCAATACATCTGGAACCCTTCGCGGCCGGTGTTGCGAATGAAAAAGATGTAGGTTTGTCCCTGTGAGACATCGTACACATCCAGGATTTTTTCGGCATGATCACTAAATGGTTCAGGAGGCACACTAGCTGTCTGGTAAAAACGGAAGAAAAAGATGAGGGCAGTTGCGGCGACAAGCAGGAGTGTCCAGCGTGAAAAACTGATTGTCCATTGATCGCGCTGAAAAAAGGAGGTGAAATTACCAAACCTAAAACGAAGATTATTTCTATTGAGCCAGAATGCCGCGATCAGAAATGCAGTAGCCAGAACCCAAATAAAGACATTGAGTTTTGTAAAGAGATTGTCCTTCAAGAGGACAAAAGCCCAGCCTCCCAGAACCACCGCAACGATCAATGGAATACCACGATACGTAAGTGGATCTGTCTCCTCGGCGGTTGGTGCAAGAACAGATAGTCTCCATTCGCCGCGGTAAATCGCCCAGCCCAGCAACGAGATTGCGGCGATATATACAGCAAAACCAAATTCTGTGGCAGTATGAGGAGGCTCGAACGTTCGTTGTGCAATCCA
>DASWEH010000438.1:0-20175 GCA_036394895.1 Anaerolineales bacterium | reverse complement strand
TTGCCCGGAATATCTCCTGGATCTATTTTTATCAGGGAGATTATCTGAGAGCTTTGCACTGGTCTGAGGAATCGCTCCTGGCTACCACCAAAACCGAAGATGACTTGTTGATTGCCGCAGCCAAAAGGTCTCTAGGGACCGTGGAGATGCGTTTGGGTCACTTTGACCGCTCAGAAAACTTATTAAAGGATGTACTTAAAACAACCGAAAAATATGCCAGTGACGACTACGGGATCTACAGCAAAGGCTTTGCTCAATACGGCCTGGGCGAGCTGGCATACGAGCGTGGACACATCATCGCGGCGAAAGCGTGGTATCAAAAAGCGCTGGATACCTGGCAAGATCCCGTCCGCAAAGACCCGGTCCGCCATATTAGCTATGCGCTCAATGGTCTGGGCTTCGTTGCTCTAAAGGAAAAAAGGTATGAAGATGCAAAGGGATTCTTCATCGAGGGGATCCAATCTGCGGAGGAATTTGGCAGAGTGGATGAACTCGCAAAAGGGCAGCTTGGATTGGCTTCTGTCTACTTTGAAACGGACACGGATCTGAAAACAGCTTTGATCCTCATCAATGAGTCCATTGAGAGCTTCCAGCAACAAGGGATGCAGTACGAAATTCAAAAAGCCAAAGTACTTCAAGATGAGATCTTGAAAACACATCCACAGATACTGACATCCCAATGACAAACATGGACAACGAAAAAGAGATTTTCCTGCGATCATTTAAAGAGCTGGAGAATCAGTTTCAGGTTTTACCTGTTTCTGAGACACAAATCCAGCGATTGAAGGGACTTCTTTCAGGCACTCAAAAAATTGCCGAAAATCTAGCCTTGTATGATCCCCTGACTCATGCGCTGAACGCACGCGCCGGAGAGTGGCTGGTGCCGTATGAGCAGATCAAAGGAATGGCCAAGATCGATATTTACGATTTACGGCAAGCAAATAAAGTCTATGGGGTCTCAGTAGTGGATTCGGAATTGCACAAACTGGCATATCATCTTATGTCCATTTTTACCTCCGACAAAGGAGATTTTGTCTGCCGGTCGCCAGGCAGCGATGAATTTCGAATCCTCTCCACCTCGAAATCACCCCAGGAAATCAGGCTTCTGTTGACAAAACCGTATCTCGACCAGGAAAACGATTCCCTGCTGACCTGGGATTTTGGCACAGGCAGCACAGAAACCGAGTCTGAGAATAATCTGCAAAAGCAACGGAAACTCTTCCGGCCTTTGGTGATCAGACAGACGTTTCTGGAGAGTCACTCAGAAATTCCCAGACGCATTGAGGAAAATAGCACTTATTTAAGTTGGAATGAGTTTAATATGCCTTATGAAAGGCTTGTAGATACAATTTGTTCATTAGAGCTGCCTGTCTCCTTGGAGCAACAAACGATCGAGCAGATCCAAAAGGTCAAAAGCATTGTAAAAAACATCGTGACCAAGGAACCTCTCACCGGTACACTCAATGCACTGGGCGCCAAGTGGTATCTGGAAAAAACGGTCGTGCAAAGTGTCGCGCTGACGGACATGCTTGATATGCACGAAGGGAATGCACGTTATGGAAGCATTGCAGTCGATCAGGACCTTAAACGATTTTCAAATATGCTTTCAGAGCAATTTCCTAAAAAAGAAGGCTTTTTGTTGTTTCGATCAGAACGTGCTGGTGATGAATTCAAGATCATTTCAACAAAAATCGATACAACTGAACTGGAAAGTAGAATCCGTACTGTTTGGCACCATGACTCGCAATATGGACTCATGGTATGGAATTACGGTGTTGGAAGAAATGATAGTGAAGCCCATGTTGATCTCTACAGAAACCGCGTCAAGGAAATAGAGAATATGGAAGCATCCGTTTCAAACGGTACATCAACGTTTATTATTGTCAGGCCGGAAAGCGAGGATTATTCCAGCCTGTTTAAACTTTCGGAAGAGACCGCGCGGGTGTTGAATGGAACACCGATCATTGATTTGCACCTGACTGTACAGGCAATCCGAAATGTTGAAGATTTTGACGAGTTGAAAAAGCGCCTGGAGAAGTATTCCTCACAATTATGTCCCTTTGAAATTAAGGTCAAACATATTGCCAGAATGAATATAAATAATCAACAGGGTAGATTGTGGCTGTTGGCAGAAAAATCTCCAGCCCTGGAAAATATGTATAACGGTATTGCCCAGCTTGCGGAGGAAATGGGATGTGCCAGTTATCCTTATAAGTCCCAGGAATGGTTACCTCATCTAAAAATTGTCAACCTGTCGGAAAACACATCAACCCAAATCAAAGACCCAACGTTTGGAGCAAGCAGCGGGGTGGCCTTCACAGTCAGAGGGTTCGAGTGGACCGTGCAAAAAGCGGCAGAGCGTTGGGAGCTGCTGCAGCAATTCACCTTCCCGCAGGAAGTAGAGACTTCCTGATGGCGACAATTCTTATTGTCGATACTAATCCATCCGACCGCCGGTCGTATATTACCTTGCTGGGTAATTTTGGGCATCGCCTGTTGCAAGCCAATGATGGGGTCGAGGCGTTGGAGTTGGCGCGGACTGAACTTCCTGATCTGATTATTACGGACATCCTTATGCCGCGCATGGATGGCTTTACTCTGATACGCCGCCTGCGAGCAGAGCCTCTCCTGGCAGGTGTACCGGTTATTTTCCAAACCGCCAACTATTTTGAATCAGAAGTACGCAGGCTGGCACAAGCGAGCGGAATTCGGTTTATTCTCAGCAAGCCCACTGACCCACAGGAAATCCTGCGCACGGTCAATGCAGCCCTGAAGCAGCCCACCATTCCTTCCAGGCTTCCTCAAACTGGGCAACTCCAGCGTGATCATCTTCAACTGCTGGCAGATAAACTTTACCAAAAGGTTTCGGAGCTGGAGACTGCCAATGAGCGCCTGCGCACTCTTTCGTTGACGGATGAACTGACTGGTTTAAACAACCGCCGCGGCTTCATGATCCTGGCGACCGGCTTGTTGAAATTTGCCCAGCGCGCCAATCATCCCCTATGCCTGTTATATATAGATATGGATCGTTTGAAGTATCTCAATGATACATTTGGACATGCGCAGGGAGATGCAGCCCTGAATGAATTCGCCCGTATTTTGACTGACACGTTTCGTGACTCTGATGTGATTGCGCGCCTAGGTGGGGATGAATTCGTCATTCTCACCATCGACGCGACGGAAAGCGATCTTCATAACATTCAGACACGTTTGCAAAATAATGTGGCAGCCTATAATCTTCGTTCCACAAATGGACTTACCTTGTCTTTCAGCCTGGGAGTGATCCAGGTGGATATTAATGCCTCCATCACGATGGAGGGATTGCTCTCCCAAGCAGACGCCGCGATGTACAAACACAAACAAAGCAGAAAACGTATTACGTCATAGATGAAGGTATATATAAACCAGCCTCCAGCTTGCTGAATGAGAAGAAACTATCTTTTTCCAATGCAGTAGGTCCAGCAGAGATAATCGCAACGGGGATATTGAGTTTCCGGCTGATGAATTCAATATAAGCATTTTTGTTCTTTTGGCAATTCATATAGATTGGACGCATATCCAAAAGCAATTTTGTAAGTTCCTCCTGCTTAATTAAATTCGTAGGATCACTTGGTACTTTTATATCCCTTATGGATGAATCCTGCAAATCAAAATACTCAGCCGCATTCACCTGATCACCCACATATTTATAAAGTTCACACATCCGCCACGCAGGGATGGCATCCATGCGGTCGAGATTTGTGATGACCAAACCATCGATTTTACCGGTCACTGCCAATGCATAACGAACAGCAACGAAATCAAGATAGCCAACCCTGAAACCCCTTTGCCAGTCATTATTCTGATTGTGATAGTCCTGCACTTGAGCGGTAAGAGCCTCATCTTCGGTAACAAATGGTCCTGCACCGTGGCGAGTTGCATAAGCACGGACGAGCCCCAGCTTGATTGTCTCTCCCGCAAAGTCATTCTCACGAAGAAGAGAATCTGCATTCTTGAACGTCAACGTGCTCCAGCTGTTGTAGGGATAGAATCCATACCATTCATCGAGAAGAACTCCTTGGGCACCTTCAAAAATCGTCGTTCCCGGTTCATTCAAGATTTCACGCAAATAGGAGGGCTCGACAATGGAAATCAACTCTGAGAAATACTTGTAAATATCAGCGGTCGTTTCGACAATCCCAGGGTCATACAAAACATTAAGATCATCGCTGGCTGGGTCAATATCCGAAAGATTTTTCATCAGCATTTCAAGCTGGGCAATTTTGGCATCACGCAGGAAGTTCAATTTTTTGAAGGTGGTTGGTCGGTCACTCAAGTCTCCAGCAAAAAGAACCTGTGAACCATAGGTGAGCCAATCAGACATTGTTTCGCCGACTCCCATGCCACAGCTTCCGTGGCGTCCATCGCCGCGCGCGATTTCCTTCAGCCGGTTGGCTGACTGCTGAAACGGAGTTGTCACCAGCGCTTCCCGGTCAATGCTGACGCGGTTGAAAGCGTCCGAGATCCCTAATGAACGAAGATGTCTTTCTTCCGCAAGCATTGCCAACGGATGAACCATCATAAAACGGGATAAATGCGTTCGTGTGCCCGGAACGAAGGTCCCGCTTCCGAATTGGGCAAAGGTATGGTGCCTGCCATCCGGCGCAATCACGTTATGAGCCGCCTGTGCTCCGCCGTTATATCGAACCACGGTATGCGCGCCCGTCGTGCGGGTCAAGTAATCCACGATGCTGCCTTTTCCGGCATCCCCATAGCCCAGGTCCGCGATCAAGATCGCCGTGTTTTTTGTTTTATCCATTTCTATCTCCAGATGTTTCATCTTGCTCCCGATGGTCGAGATCAAACAGAACCATCGGGAGCCATAGATTTTCATTTGACCCTATCGGAGCGAATAGGTTTTAGCGCAGACCAGGCAGAAAACCGCTCAGCGTTTTTGCTTTGGTCATGTTAACAGGGATATTTTCAAGAGCCGTCGTGACTACTTTCAGCGTACTGTCAGCCGTTCCAAACTCTCTGAGATCATCTGTACCCGCATACAGGTCAATGGTGCCCTCCATCATTCCAATGGTAGGCGCGATCGTTTCACAGACTGCCTCGGGATCTTCAAGCTCGAGGACGTTTTGCCCGAGGAGTTTTCGCCAGAAGCCAAGGATTTTTGCATCGCGTCCATTGCTGGCTGTCTGCGGCAGAATGTAAAAAACGTGATAACGCTGCTGGAGTTCGCGGATAATCTCCGCGGTAGGAATATCGCGCTCCGCACCCTCCTCAATAATGTCTCTGAACCCATGCCTTTTCACGGAGGGATAAGCCATTTCATCCCCGATCATGAACAAATAGCCCTTATGCCCACGTTTGTTCCAGCAGTCGATATCGGTGTGGCGCGCGAGGAAGTACATGGCCAATTCATAGGACTCGGTCTGCTGGCCGCCACCCCCACCCTCGAGGAATATATTCTCGAGGTTTTCATCCATGCGATTATCTGATTCGAATTGCCCGACCTGCAACGGGACTCGATCACAGGTCGCGTCGCCGATTGCGCCGAAGAGAATTTGAGGATCGGCTACATATCCCTTGCGTAACAGAAGCCCTAAAAGCTCCGGTAACTTCTTCTGCAATGTAACAGGGATCGAGCCCATCGAGCCAGTGACGTCAAACATCACGGCAATCGCCGTCGATTCAGGGTGCTCATCGTTATCGCGACTCTCTCTGACCCCGCATCCTTTCGGATCGAGACTCTTATGCACATGCCATGTCGATCTACCAGATTTATGCATGCCGTCACTGTAATCAAAAATACTTTTCCCTGCGGCTGCCTTGAAGTGATTATGTTCATCATAAACATTTGTGGACCATCTTCCGCTGCCCATTTGTGCCTCCTTTTGGTGAATGGGTATTATTACTTCATACTGAATGGATGAAATTTACGTTTGCCCCAGAGCCTTCCGAGCAGTTCATCAAATTCCTCTTTCAAATTCCAGGCATTTTGAGGAGCCCGCCTATCGGGCAAAATGCAGCCCTTTAAGAAAGCCTTTAGCGGGGTGGGGACAGATTCAGGCAATACTTTCCTTTGTGGATCACCTCCTAACAACCAGACCATACATTTTGCAGACATATGAATGTCTGTTCCAAACGAGGGAATTTCGCCTCTCACCACTTCCTGCGGATACCAACCTGCATCATCCGAAGCAATCGCTTGAATACGCTGCCCGATGGTCAACGGATCGAACACGGCAGAATACCAGTTCACCAACATCAAACCATGCTCTTGCGGGAGGATCCATACGTTGCGAGGCAGGACCGCGCCATGCAGGATTTTGTTCGCATGAGAGAACCCTAAAGCGACCAACAGCCTGCGCCACATCCATGCCATGTCTTTGGGATCGATCCCAGCGGGGTAAGCTTTATAGACATCTTCCAGTGAATACCAGCCATCGTATTTTTCGAGGACGATAGCTTGCCGATCCGCTCCTGCGCCTTCATAAACAAAGGCATCGATCAGATTTGGGATGTAAGGAGAAAACTGTTCTGCATCTCTGCCTCTGGAAAGCGTGCGTAAAGCTCTCGTCTCGTTTTCAGCCAAATTGTTATCATGCCATTCACGAATGATTTTGAGAACGGACTGGTGGACTCGACCATCTTCAATAAAACTGCACGGGTAAAGATTGAAAATTCGCTCCTGCACATAAGATCCTTCAACCGAGTACTCTCTTTTCCTGGTCCGGAGAATCGTTTTCGATGAATCCACTCTTTTTCCGTATTCACCAGCCTTAATCTTCTCGCGCGCCTTGCCTAACCAATCCGTCAGCAAAGTGAATGTCGTTTGAGCCAATAGTTGTTCCTGCTTCGTGTGATACATATCTGGGTGAGCAATTTTGGCAATCGCTCGATAATTTTTCTGCAACACGAATAACATCTCATCATATCGAGCTTTGATCTCTCCAAAGACTTCTTCCGGCGTGCTTGCTTGCATCAACCGATTTGCAATGATTTCCAATTCTTGATTCATGGTTCACCTTGTATTTGATAACTTATCAGTATCTATAAGTGTGTTTCTTACACTAACTACAGGGTAAAAAAATTTAGTCTAGAAAGGCAATCTCCATTTTTTTGAACTGATATAACATGGCAGGTCTGTGGGCACCTACGATATCCTTCCTGCCAGTTTCTTGTAGCAGTCCGCTAGCAAGCATCCGTTTTCTAAAATTTCTCTTGTCCAAAGGTTTATTTAGGATAATTTCATACATCTTCTGAAGATCTGAAAGCCTGAACTTTTCGGGCATCAATCCATATACGATATTGCTGTAACCTGCTTTTGCTCGCAGACGCTGGATTGCATAATTAATAATGTCTTTATGATCAAAGGCCAGCCTGGGCAGCTGGTTGCTAGGGTGCCACGTGACATCAGTAACCTTATTGGATTCTGGAGTCATCAGATTTTTCCATGGGATCAACGCAAAATAGGTCACGGTGATGACACGGGCCCTCGGATCGCGGTCTGGCTCACCAAAAGTATAGAGTTGTTCAAGATAAACTTCCTTCACACCAGTCTTCTCTTCCAGGACCCTCAACGCAGCCTCCTCCAGTGATTCACCAATCTTCAAGAACCCTCCCGGAAGAGACCAATAACCTGAAAAGGGTGCTTCAGCCCTTTTGACGAGCATTACCTTTAGCACATCCTTGTTGACCGTAAAAATGACCAGATCAACAGTCACCCCAGGCTTTTCGTATCCATCATAGTTAGTGTTCATTTCACACTTAGTATATTCCTTTTTTTTCTTTTGTCAAGCCCATAATACAAAGTCTAGCTGGAATTTGAAAACAGGCTTTCTCTTAAAGTCTTCAAAAGTTTTTTATACCCATCAACTTCAAATAGACTCACGTACTGCCATTGGCGCAATGGTTCCGGTACATCACATTTTTCTAATCTGGCGGGGATCAGGAAGATTTGATCTTCAGGAATTGATCTCGCCTTTCCAAGTGCGATCTTTACTTCCTCATGGCGATAACCTCCCTGTTTGTTAAATTGCTTCGAAAGGCAAACAATGACAGCATCACTCCTAAGGATTGACTGGCGGATTTTATGCTTCCAATTTTGTCCGGGCAATAACTCCATTTCATCCATCCATGTCGCTATGTGACTCCTGGTGAGGCGGTGATACAACTTGCGAACGGCATTTTTGTCGCTGTGGGCGTAGATAAGAAATAGATGTTTCTGTCGTTTCGATTGTGTCATTTGAAAATCCTTGGAGAAGTTAAACAGAGGTTCAACGCGCTTGGTTTTTCAAAGTAGCTCACAGAAATTAAAAAAACAATCCCCCGGCGGGGGATTTAGAGGGGGATTGCTGGGGTAGACCAACGGTTGACCTAAATATTGGATGATAATTAGTTGTGCCCCTAGCTTTGCTGGTTATGCTCCCACCAATCACGAAAATTCCAATCTCTTAAAGCCAGACGCAACTCTTTGCTGCTGCGCAATTGGAATTTATCGAAGATGCGCTGTAAGTGTGTCTTCACGGTTTCAGGTGCAATGCCTAGAATATTCGCGATCTCATAATTTCTATGTCCGAGACAAATTAATGCAATCACTTGCTGCTCGCGCTGTGAAAGAGATGCCCAACGATTATCTAGTTCATGTTGCGTCAAAAATTGATTCAATCCCGCCTTTGTAAACTCAGCCACGATTTCTTCTTCAGTACGTTTTTCCTGTCTCGCCACGTTTTTGATGGTTGCGATTAATTCTTCATCCTTTAAAAAGACACGCGGCTCTTTCCCCTTTTTATACACTTGCGATAAGTATTGCCGGATGCGATCCAAAAGAGACACAAGGGAATTATATTAGAACAAATGTTCTAAGTCAATCCACACAATTGTAAGGTGAACTTAGGTGAACTTAATTGCATTACCCTTTTGTTTTGCTAAATAATCTCCTCATTTTCCTCTACAAGGCTGATACGATTTCTTCTTAACACATAAAGTGGATCTTCCCCTCGCTGGAGACTAAGTCCATGCAGGAGCAAGCCGAATTGCGAAAGACCAAACCAGAGCAGGAAGATTGTCAGAATGATCGAGGCTTGGTCAATCCATCTGGGTGCCTTATCCAGCAAATCCTTATCCTGATCACGCCAGCCAGCCACTTTCTTTTGATATTCCTGAGTATAGGCAATAAAATTTTGTAGACTGGTGCGTGTTTCTGTCAGATCACCACCCAGCAAAAAGGATGTGTCGCTCACAAACGTGGAAGCCTGGGTTGCCAGCGCCTCTACATTGGAGATTTCCGTATCCAAGGAATGGGTAGAGGCGATAAGATCGGTCAATGTTTTGGTTGGGGCATTCAGATCAACGCCAGGAATAAAACCACTAACACTCTTGAGCACGGATTGCAAACTTTCCAGAGTCGTGCGTGCAGAATCAATTCTCTCACGAGTGGTTTTCAAATCGGGCAGCAGCTTATCATCGATAGTACTCTGGATACTATCAAAAAGACTCTTTGCACTACCGGTCTGTTCAGCCATTTTTTCAAGCGCGGCCTGCGCTGCATCGACAATTCGCAGAGCACGCTGCAATTCCTTCTCTGAGCTTTGCAAAGTAGCCTGCGCTTGTGCCAATTGAGCATCTATTTCCGTGAGTCGACTGGTCACTTCACGGGTCAATGTTCCTTTGTAGAACCAGATTGCTCCAATGCCCACGACACTTAACACAAGAAATATCGCACTGAATGCGATCAAGATTCCAGCAAGAATTTTACGAGCCACAAGACCTCCTCATCAATAAGATTGAGTCTGCGGTGAGAACGAGAAATAACAACTTGCCTGAATGTTGAAAAACATGAATGCCCACCTTATCCAGGAAAACGATTTATTAAGATTATACGTCAATATTCTTCTTCCATGAAGAAACTATGAGAAGGATTCATCAGGGATGTAGTTTGACACCAATCACCGGGAAAATTTGCATTTCATTAAAATTAGGATATATTCAGACTATAATTTAATTGTTGTTCCTGGTATTGTTCAGGAGGATCATTATGCTTGTCATTAGCAGTGATATTCACCTGGGGGACGGCACAACCGCCAATTCAATCTCACCAACAGCATTCGATCTTTTTTCAAATCGCCTGCGCGAAACAGCTTATTACGCTTCGTTACGCCAGGATGGCACGTACCGTCCTATTGAAAACCTTGATCTTCTGCTAATGGGCGATATCCTGGATCCGCTTCATTCCACGCTTTGGCTGGATACTGCGCACGGCGCGTTAAACTACACTCGACCCTGGACCGACATCAATAGTCCTAATTTTGTAACTACGGTCTCAGAAACGACAAAAGCTATTATCGATGTCAACAAGGAGTCGCTTGAGCTGTTGAGACGCTGTGCAAACGGAGAAATTGTCCTTTTACCTCCAGCCAATGCCCGCAGGGAAGCTGACGAGGATTCAAAAGAACGCATTCCAATCAGAGTCCGCATTCATTACATGGTGGGCAACCACGATTGGTACTATCATCTTCCAGGGAAAGCCTTCGATGAGGTCCGTAAAACAATTATCGAGTCGCTGGGCTTGTGCAACGACTTCGGTCCTTTCCCCTACGACCTGGACGAACATCCCGCGCTGCGTGAAATATTGCAGTCCTATCGAGTCTTCGTTCGTCACGGTGACTGCTACGATAAATTTAACTTCAACCGCGAAAAAGGACGCAACTACTCTACGCTCGGGGATGTCTTCACGATGGATGTCTGTAATCGTTTCCCGGTCGAGGTACAAAAACGTTATGGCAATCAACTGCCGATTGGCATCATCGATAGCTTGCGCCGAATCACGAACGTGCGCCCGGCGCTGGCTACCCCGCTATGGATCAGTGGACAGATCAAACGTTATGCGGAAAGCACCGCTTTGGAAACAGAGCTTAAAAAAGTATGGGACGATATCTGCGATGAGTTCCTTCAGCTTGATGTCGTTCGCGAACAGGATAAAGCATTCAAGCTTGACATCGTGGATGCTCTCCAATTGGTAATTAAAATATCCAAACGTACCTCCTTTGAAACTCTCAACGACATTGTCCTATGGGTACATGATCGATTACGGGAAAATGGACGCTCTCTTGCCGAGCATGCGCTGCAGGAATCAGCATTTCTTGATGATTCGGCCCGGTTTGTTGTTTATGGACATACCCATCAGCATGAGATTGTCCCACTCGATTCAGATGGGGAACCGCCAAATGAACAAGACCAACTCTACATTAACTCCGGCACGTGGCGCTCCTATTACGATCTTGCCGTAAAAGATCCCAAGGAACAAAAATTCATCCGCTACCAAACATTCACCTACCTGACGTTCTACAAAGACGGTGAACGCGGCGGCAGACTCTTCGAGACGTGGTCCGGAGCTTACGTTTAACAATATATGAAGAATCGATCCAGCTGATTTGCAGCCTGAACAAAACAAAGTGCGTGATCTGCCTTCTTACAAACACATCAATTTATTGACTCTCCCTTATGCTTTTTATATAATTCCAAGTCATAATGGTTGTTTACCAGCTAGAGGGACATGATCTTGTAAAATAAAAGATTGGAGGTGCAAGCGTTGATGTAGAGTTTGTGTTATTCGCCATTTGTTTTCCCAAACAAAAGATTCGCCAAAAGGAGAAGAAAATCATGCGTAAGTTGTCCCCTCTCTTCAGTCTGGTTGTGTTTGCAAGCCTCGTGCTTGCAGCCTGTGGAACGCCAATTGCTGCCACGCCTGTTACCGTGGAAGTCACCCGTATCGTGACAGCTCAAGCTCCTGCCGCGGGTGTGGAAACAGCGACCACGACAACGACTACTGGTGGTGAAACACCAACCGCTGCTCCAGCTCCAGTTGCAGGCGGCGAACGTCTGCAAACCGTACTGGATCGCGGCAAGGTCATCTGTGGTGTGCACGGCACCTTCCAGGGTTTCGGGTTTGTAGATAGCGCAGGCAACTGGACCGGCTTTGATGTGGATTTCTGCCGCGCTTGGGCTGCGGCCTTCTTCAATGATGCCAATGCTGTTGAATTCCGTAGTTTGAGCGCACAGGAACGCTTCACAGCCTTGCAATCTGGTGAAGTGGATGTGCTCAGCCGAAACAGTACCTGGACCTACGATCGTGATGCAGAACTTGGACTCACCTTCGGTCCTGTTACTTTTTATGATGGTCAAGCCATCATGGTGAAAAAGGATATTGTGAGTGATCCTACTGCGGGTCTCGACGCACTGGAGGGCGCGAATGTCTGTGTGCAAAGTGGAACGACGACTGAACTCAATCTTGCAGATCAATTCCGTGCCGCAGGCGTAAATTACACGCCGGTGGTCTTCGAAGATCAGAACGCTGCCTTTCAGGCTTATGATGAGGGTCGCTGTGATGCGATCACCTCTGACCGCTCACAGCTCGCGACACAAGGACAGGCTGTCCTTAAGAACTTTGCCGATCATGTGATTCTTGATTTGGTCATGTCAAAAGAGCCATTGGCTCCGGCTGTCGCACAAGGTGACGACAAGTGGGCGGATGCCATTCATTGGGTTGTGTATGGCATGATCCAAGCTGAAGAACTTGGCATCACATCTGAAAATGTAGATGAATTCCTTACCAGCGAAGATCCGGTGGTCCGCCGCCTACTAGGTGTGGAAGGGGAACTCGGTTCCAAACTGGGTTTGAGTAACGACTTCATCTATCGCGCCATTAAGCTGGTTGGCAATTACGGTGAAGTGTACGATCGCAATCTGGCTACCTTCAACCTGGCACGTGGCCAAAACGAGCTATGGACAAACGGTGGCTTGATGTACGCGCCACCTTTCCGCTAAATCAAAATTTGACTGTCGGGCGGTCTGGTTAACTCTGGGCCGCCCGATCCACATTCAATGAACATCCGGCTTCTGTGGCGTGATATTCGTTTTCTAAAAATACTGGCACAATTGATTTTTCTCATTGTGCTAGCGTTGGTTGCTGGATATTTGTATCTTAACGTCACTTCCAACCTCGCCCGCCAGGGATTAGCAGTAGGCTACGGTTTCATGAAAAACCCGGCAAGTTTCGGGATCGGCGAGTCTTTCATTCCTTACGATCCTTCCAATACCTATGGGCGCGCGCTTCTGGTTGGACTGGTGAACACTCTGGTAGTCAGCGTGCTTGGAATTGTGATGACAACCATCGTGGGTGTGCTGGCTGGTGTGTCGCGATTGTCGTCCAACTGGCTGATCAACAGGTTTGCGGCTGCCTATGTCGGAGTGATCCGCAATACACCGCTCCTCCTTCAGTTGATGTTCTGGTATTTCGGCGTCATTATTCAACTACCCTCTGTTCGACAGGCAATCAAGTTGCCCGGTCCGATTTACTTGACCCAACGCGGCGTTTATTTGATCTGGGCTGAAACAACACCTACTTTTCCTGCCTGGCGTATCTATGTCATCATTGCTTTTATTTCCATTTTTGTTGTCTGGTTTGCATTACGATCGGCGGGTAAACGTGCCAGTGTTCCATTATCGCCTTGGTGGAATCTGGCATATTTATTAGTCCCCATAATCATCATTTGGCTTGGGGCATTGCTTCAGTCCGGGCCGCCATTAAAACCATTCATCCCCGAATTGACAGGTTTGAACTTCAAAGGCGGACTTCGGCTTACGCCTGAGTTTGCTGCTCTTTTATTTGGTTTAGTCATATACACGGGTGCCTTTATCGCGGAGATCGTGCGCGCCGGGATTCAGGCGGTTGCAAAGGGACAGGTTGAGGCCGCGCGGTCGCTTGGGCTAACAAACGGTCAGACGCTTCGACTGGTGGTTTTCCCGCAGGCATTGCGCATCATGGTGCCACCAGTCACAAGTCAGTATTTGAATCTCGCGAAGAATTCATCCCTCGCGATTGCCATTGGGTATCCTGATCTGTTTAGCGTCTCGGGGACAATCTTTAATCAGACGGGCGCGGCGATTGAAATCATCGTGATTATGATGCTCAGTTACTTGAGCATGAGTTTGTTCACGTCCCTGTTAATGAATATTTACAACAAACGTATTCAACTGGTGGAGCGTTGACATGGCCGCGGTCGAAGTAAAACCTCCGGTTCTCACCGTTGGGCCATTGGCCTGGGTGCGCAAAAATCTGTTCAACACTTGGTATAACCTTGCGCTGACCTTGTTCGCCGCCTGGTTACTGTACACAGTTCTCAAACCAGCCATAGAATGGGCGACCACCGAAGCGCGCTGGGGGGTGATCGAAGCCAACCTTACACTTTTCATGATCGGGCAATATCCACGTGATCAAATCGGGCGTGTATGGTTTACGATCTTTATTCTGGCAGGCTTGATTGGCCTCTCATGGGGCGTGTGGAAGAACGCGGCGCGCGGCTTTGCATTGATCGCGCTCGGTGCGGGCGCGGCCTTTGCAGTGATTGCCTTGTTCTTCCAATGGGATGTCTGGGATGAGTGGCTACTGGCTGAAGCCATTCTTTCGATCTTCTATTTTATCGGACGCTTTCTGCCACGCGGTACTCTGATTGCCACCGTAGGTTGGCTCGTGTATTTCCCGCTCATTTTCTTTTTAATTGCTGGAACCAAGTACATCCCGACGCTTCCGCCTGTCGCCTCAAGCCTGTGGGGTGGTCTCCTCCTTACCCTCCTGCTGACGGTTGTCGGTAACTTTGGTGCCCTTCCGCTTGGCATCCTGCTGGCGCTGGGCAGGCGCAGTCAGCTTCCCGTCATTCGATATTTCAGCATTGGCTACATTGAGCTGATCCGCGGCGTCCCGCTCATCACGATTCTCTACACGGCCTCCATTCTCCTTTCACTTTTCCTGCCTATCAACGTACGGCCAGATCTTGTCATTCGCGCCATGATAGGTTTCATCATTTTTGAAGCCGCGTATCAAGCCGAAAATGTGCGCGGCGGTTTGCAAGCCATTGACCGCGGGCAATATGAAGCCGCGCAGGCACTGGGACTAAATGGCGCGCAAGCCACGGTGTTGATTATCCTGCCGCAAGCCTTACGCGCGGTCATCCCCGCATTGTTCAATTCCTTCATCAGCTTATTCAAGGATACCAGCCTCGTTGCCATTATCGGCTTGTTCGATATAGTACGAACTGCACGCGCGATTCTCGCGCAGACTGAATGGCTTGGCACACATCGCGAAGTATTCCTTTTCGCGTTTCTTATCTACTGGCTTTTCAATCTGGCTTTCACGTACGGCAGCCGTCGCATGGAAGAAGCACTCGGGGTAGGCAAGCGTTAAGACTTGATCGTCATTGCGAGCCCATCGGGCGAAGCAATCTCTCATTCGATTTGAGGTGTGAGATCCCTTCGGGGCAAACGCCCTCGCAATGACGAGTAATTGGAGAATTACATGAACCAAACCAACAGTCCGCAAGAGATTATTATTTGCCGAGAGGTACACAAATGGTTCGACCAGTTCCATGTTCTTAAAGGCATTAGCCTTACTGTTCAAAAGGGCGAAGTGATTGTCATCTTCGGTCCTTCTGGTTCAGGGAAATCCACTTTTATTCGCTGCCTCAACCGCCTGGAGGAACACCAAAAGGGACAGATCATTGTGGATGGAATCGAACTTGGGCATGACATCCGCAATGTGGAAGCGATTCGTCAGGAAGTAGGCATGGTCTTTCAGCAGTTCAACCTGTTTCCCCATCTTACGGTCATCCAAAATATTACCCTGGCGCCTTCATGGGTCAAGCGAGTACCAAAGGAGCAGTCCCGTGAATTAGCGATGCAATTGCTTCAGCGCGTAGGGATCCCAGAACAAGCCAATAAGTACCCCGCTCAACTCTCAGGTGGACAACAACAACGCGTTGCAATCGCCCGTGCACTCGCTATGCAACCGCGCATCATGCTTTTCGATGAGCCTACCTCTGCGCTCGACCCTGAGATGATCAAGGAGGTGTTGGATGTGATGATCGAGCTCGCCAAAAGCGGCATGACCATCGTCGCTGTCACACATGAAATGGGATTTGCAAGAGCTGTAGCGAACCGCATGATCTTCTTTGACAAAGGTGAGATCGTTGAGCAGGGTACTCCAACCCAAATTTTCAATAACCCTCAAAACGATCGCACAAAATTATTCCTCTCGCAAATCTTGCGCCATTAAATGTAGCGTCCCGAAGGTTTCACCCAAAAAACGCTGTTGAGCGATTCAAACCTTCGGGACGTTTTGCATAAGCCTAGGGTCTGTATGCAAATTAAGATTATGTCACTCTGAGCGGAGCGAAGAGTCTCGATTCTAGGCTGGTTCTCAGGCAAAATACGGGATTCTTCGTCGTGGCGCTGGGGCGCCGCTCACTCAGAACGACATGTCAGAGGATTTTGCATACACGCCCTAAGTAATATGCAGGAATACGATATTCTTATTATTGGTGGAGGTCCTAGCGGACTCTCTACTGCGCTTCACCTTGCAAGGGATTTTCCTGATCTTACGTCCCGCATCTTGATCCTGGAAAAAGCGCGTTACCCACGCCCCAAGCTGTGCGCGGGCGGACTCGTGATTGACGCGGAGATCATTCTGCAACGACTTGGTCTCGACGTTGGCGAGGTCCCGCATGTGGACGCAGACCGAATCCACTTCGACTTTGAATCAAAAGGGATAAATATCCGCGTACCCAAACGACATGCGCTACGCGTGATCCGCCGCGACGAGTTCGATAACTGGCTGGCGATAAAAACAAAGAGCAAGGGAATAGAGATTAGAGAAGGAGTGACGACCAAGAACATTATTCCTTATCAAGGTCATGTCATAGTCGAAACAGATCAAGGCGATTTCCGCGCGCGGGTTGTGGTTGGCGCGGATGGATCAAACGGCGTCACGCGTCGATGTGTTTTCCCCAAAGTGCCTGTTCACACGGCGAGGGTGTTAGAGGTGTTGACTCCTGAATACAATGTCATTGCGAGAAGCGTAGGTTGCGACAAAGCAATCTCCACTTTAATCGAGAAAGAGATTGTGGCGCCTCGGCGCCACGGCGACGCTTCGGGGAAGAACACCCCTCGCAATGACGAACAACGTAAGGGAGCCTATTTCGACTTTTTCCCCGTCGCTAAAAATATCGCAGGCTATGTATGGGATTTTCCAACGCAAGTCAATGGTGAAATGATGCGCTGTTGGGGGATCTATGATACGAACATGCTTGCAAATGAAAAACGCCCTCAATTGAAAGACCCTCTTGCAAAAGAGATGTCGCGCTTTGGATACGATTTGGAAAAATATGAAATCAAGGGACATCCGATTCGCTGGTTTTCTCCTCAGAATCAAATGTCTGTCCCGCGTGTGTTGTTGGTGGGAGACGCTGCCGGAGCGGATCCATTTCTCGGGGAGGGAATCAGTATCGCATTGGGATATGGCGCGCTCGCAGCGCGCGAAATCGGCGAGGCGTTTCAGCAAAACGAATTTTTATTTAACGGATATAAGCGTCGGCTATTAAGGAGCGCCTTGGGTCAGGTTTTGATCGCGCGTTGGATCATTGCACAGATCATCTATTCGTTTAAATGGAAATGGTTCCAAATCCTTGTGTGGAGGATTCTGAAACCCGTAGTCGTCCTGCTGGCTTGGATATTTATATTGAATTGGGGGAAACGAATGCCATCTACTCTTTGATACTTTTCAGAAAGCCTGGCGTATTTAACTCACGCTCAAGAAGATAGGTGAAATAGCCCTGCATGAGACCCTCCGCTTCATTCTGGACATCGGGGCTGGGATGCGCACGAGAGGCGTCCGCATAGTTCGAGCGTTGGAAGTGACGAAGATATTTGAGCGTCTCCACCGACATCGGTGTGACATTGCGCAACCCCTGCACGCAACGCGGACAGATCACGCCACCCGCGCTGAACGAGAAGAACTGGTCCTCGGGGAGAATCTCGCGCCGGCAATTGGCACATTCGAAAAGTTGAGGACGGAATCCCAGATGGTCGAGCAGGCGCATCTCATAATAGCGGATGACCAGCCAGGGATCTGATTTCGCGGCGAGGCGCGAGAGCGTTGCTGTGAGCAAATTGAAAATGGCTGAGTTCTCTGTCTCATCCTGATAGGTAAAGCGATCCAGCAACTCAAGCACGTAGGAAGCCTGACTTGTCAGGATCAAATCTTCGCGCAGAGGTTGATAAGCATCCACCGTATCAGCCTGTGTGAGGATCAGCATATCACGTCCTTTGGCAAGCTGTAGTTTGACATGAGTGAATGGCTCGATATGCCCGGCTTTGCGTGAGGCAATTTTACGGGCGCCTTTGGCAACTGCCCGCGTCTTCCCAAGCTGGCGCGTGTAGAGGGTCAATAAACGGTCGGCTTCGCCATAGTCAGCGTGGCGAAGGACAACTGCATCTACTCGAAAGGAACGAAATTTGGATTCAGGCATGGAGGAAAGTATACAGGTAAACAGGTAGACAGGTATTCATGTTTACTTGCGTCGCCGTGGCGCCGTGGCGGCATTTACCTGTTTACTCAAATGCTCCGGCGTAAACGCATCTGGCAATAATTCTCTCACCGTCGTTTCTTTAACGATCTTGCCATTTCCATCTGCCAGAATGACAGTGGTATTCAAACCGAATTCAGCCATCACTTGGCGACAACCACCGCAGGGCGAGCCACCGTTATCTGTGACAACGGTGATCACTTCGAATTCTTTCTCGCCCTCTGAAACGGCTTTGAACATCGCGACCCGTTCCGCGCACATGGTTTGTGGATAAGCCGCGTTCTCCACATTGACGCCGGTATAAATGCGCCCGGTCTTTGTGCGGAGCGAGGAACCAACAGGATAATTTGAATAAGGTGCGTAAGCGCGTTGCCGGGCAGTATTTGCGAGATCAACGAGAGCTTGTTTTTCTTGATTGGTGATGGACATAAATTCCTTCTCACCACGGATACACTAAGACACGGAGAATTAAAAACTCCGTGCTTCCGTGTCTCCGTGGTTATTTCTTTTTGGTCTTTCTCTCTACTTTTCGAATTGCACGGGCGGGCATACCCACCACCAACGTATCTTCCGGAACATTCTTTGTAACCACCGCACCAGCACCTGTGCGCGCCCCATCACCAAGTTTCAACGGAGCGACCAGCATGGTATCTGAGCCGATAAAGGCATCCTCGCCAATTTCAGTGGGATGCTTCTTCTCACCATCAAAATTGCATGTGATTGTCCCTGCGCCAATGTTCGTGCGCGCGCCGATGGTTGTGTTGCCGATGTACGAGAAATGTCCCATCTTCACGCCTTCATGCAACGTGGAGTCTTTCACTTCGCCGAAGTTCCCCATATGGACATGACTCTTCAAACGCGCGCCTTTTCGCAAACGCGCGAAGGGACCCATATCCACGTCATCTTCAAGCAGCGCGCCTTCCAATACCGAAGCGAGAATCTTACAATCATTTCCAATCGTCGTATTACGAACAATGGTGTTCGGTCCAATCATGTTTCTTTCGCCAATCACAGTATTTCCATGAATATAGGTGTTCGGCAGGATGGTTGTATCTTTACCAATATTCACGCCTGCGTCGATATAGGTCGAGGCTGGATCCATCATGCTCACGCCATTTAACATATGCTCTTGGTTGATGCGCATACGTAGCGCTGCCTCCGCTTCACTTAGGTGGATGCGTGTGTTAATTCCAATCGTTTCAATAAAATCGTCATGTACCACAGCTTGCACGGGCAATTGATCCTTCACCGCAAGCTCTACAATATCAGTCAGATAATACTCACCCTTCTTGGGATTCTTCTCGATGCGATGCAGAGCCTCCCATAACCAATTTGCTTTGAAGCAATAGGCACCGACGTTCAATTCTTTGATCGCGCGTTGTTCTGGTGTGGCGACGTATTCTTCAACAATCGCTTCCACGGTCCCATCGGCTTTTCGGACGATCCGCCCAAAGCCGCGCGGGTCATCTGCGATAACGGTCAACAGGCTGAGGGGGCCAGAGTTGAGGCGTTGTGTTTCCACAAGCTGGTTGAATGTTTCGCCGCGCAAAAGCGGCATATCGGCATACGTAACAATCACATAATCCGTTTTGCCTCTGAGCACAGATTCGGCTTGTAGCGCGGCGTGGGCTGTTCCCAGTTGCGGCTCCTGCAAAACACATTCGGCAGAATCGCCAACGTATTTCCTTACTTCTTTCGCGCCATAACCGACAATGACAACAGGCTTTTCTGTTGTAGCAGTCTTCAAGGCTTCCAATATGTGCCATAACAT